>JAQYWL010000193.1 GCA_030145035.1 Desulfobacteria bacterium
AAAACCCGGTCTGGGCCGGGGAGAAATCTTTGTTGTGCAACCTCCTGGAAGCGCAAGATCTCTCCCTCTGGTCGACCTGCCCGCCATTGCCGTGTGTGCTGGTATTGCAGTTGTCCGGCGACCGTGGCGCTGGCAGGCGGGTGCCGGCACATAAGCTCAATGCTGTCTCAGGCGTTGGCAGGCGGGAATGACAGATTCGCTCAATCCCGCTTTTTGCCAAACCATCAACCCCTAATCCAAGAGCATCGAAGGTTAGGGTGTGGGGCTGAACTATTACCTATGTCCATGGTGCTTGTAGAAGAATGTGAATATGCTGTTTTGAAACGTTATGAAGGGAGAATGTATGATGGCGAATATTCTGATCGTAGATGACCAGCAATGCGTTAGAGAACTCCTTTCGGAAGAACTGATGTGTGAGGGTTACGGCGTTGAGAAGATAGCGGATGTCCTGAATCGGAAAACGGGCCGAGAAATGAAGAAGGAGACACAATCATTGCATCGAATTTCAAAATCATTTGAGGTATGTTTTGAAGAGTGAAGGCAACTGCAAAGGGTCAAAAAGAATTGCTACAAAAAGTCTCTGATGGAGCGTTCAATTTGACGGTTTCAGAGGATAAAGTCGAGGCCCATATCTGTCCAAGGGGACAAGTGCCTGTTGAAATTTCTTTGGGCGATATTAAAGAACTGCTTGCAATGAAAGGGATCAAATACGGCGTTGTCGATGACACGGTAATAACGGAATATTTGAAAAATAGACCCATCCGGAAAGAACCGTGGAAGATTGCGGAAGGCAAAGCGCCCGAGCCGGCCCGGGACGCGAAAGTCAAATACTACTTTGACACAGATCCGTCAAAAATCGGCACGCTCAAGGAAGGCGGGGTCATAGACTTCAAGGAGAGGGGAGAAATTCCACACGTAAGAAAAGGGGATCTCATCGCCGAAAAGATTCCCGGCATGGAAGGAAAGCCGGGGATAGATGTATTTGGCAACCCAGTTCCTGCGCCAAAACCCAAAGATATCAAACTTCGATGCGGGAAAGGTGCTGAAACATCCGAAGATGGACTCAAGGTTTTTGCGAAGCTTGATGGACGGCCTGAGATTTCGGCCGGCGGTAAGCTGTTTGTGCTGCCTGAACTTGAAATATCCGGTGATGTGGGGCTTGAGACGGGTAACATCGACTTTGCCGGTAATATTGAAGTCCACGGATCAGTCCAGGACGGCTTCCGTATAAGAGGCGGGAGGCTCTCGGCCAAGGAAATACTCAAGGCAGAGATAGACATTGCTGGAGATGTTGTTGTCCTGGGAGGAATTATTGGCGCACGCATCAAGACCAGTGGAAACGTAAGGGCCAAACATGTCAATGCTTCGGATATTGATGCTATGGGTGATGTTATGGTGGAGAACGAACTTCTTAATTCCAAAATTGAGTCAAGCGGTGCGTGCCTCGTTAAAAGGGGAAAGATTCTTTCCTCATCGATTGCTGCGAAAAAAGGCATAGAAGCAAATGAGATCGGCTCTGACACATCAAATCCATGCACTCTGGTTGTCGGTCTCGATGAAAGGACCAGAAACGAGGTTGATAAGATCAAAGAGCAAATTGCACTGAAAAAAGAAGAGCAGAAAAAGCATCAAACACGGGTGGATAAACTCCGGGAGGAATCCAAGAGTTTGGACAAGGAAATAGGAGAACTGGCTCAAGTTCAGGACCGCGCTGGGGTAGCACAACGGACCTTGAAGGAGGAGATGGAAGAACTAAAAAAGGCAAACAATAGTGAACAACTGGTTCAGGCTGAAATGCTCATCAAGGATTTGGATTCAACAATAAGTCAGACCGAAAAAAACCTGGAACAACTCCTCGATAAACAGGATCAAATTACGGAAAAAATTACCGGCTTTCAAGATGAGATCAAGAATTCAGAACAAGAGATCAAGGAGCTTCTTGATGAAATCGAAGCCCTGTCTGAATGGTCACGCCAGGAAAAGGGGTTACCTGTTGTAAAAGTTTATGGCACGATTTTTTCGCATACCACCATTAGCGGTCTTCATTCCTCAGGTGTATTGAAAGAAAACATGAATTATGTCTCTATCAGGGAGATTAAGACCTCCGATCCTGATTCCGGGGTCAAATGGAAGATGAAGATTTCGCGACTCAGGTGAGACAGGTGAGACAGGAGAAACAAAATCAAAATTCAACAAAAAGTGAATTACTACGCCATCCCCTTTAGTACCGACAATGGGGAGTTTACGATTGAGGTATGTTATGAAGAGTGAAGGCAACTGCGAAGGGGAAATAATAGATGGATTTGAATATGAAAGTATTGGTGGTGGATGATTTTGCCGGCATGCGGCGCGCCTTAAAGAACGTGCTCAAACAGATCGGATTCAGAAATATAGTGGAGGCCGACGATGGTTCGACCGCTCTCGGTGTGCTTAAGCAGCAAAAAATTGACGTTATACTGGCCGACTGGAACATGCCCAAGATGACGGGTCTTGAGTTGTTGAAAGCGGTG
>JAQYWL010000549.1 GCA_030145035.1 Desulfobacteria bacterium
CTTCCCCCAATTTTTTTGACTTTTGTGGCCGGAGTCCTGCGGGGTGTGCAAGCCCTTTGGAGAGTTCAGCCAATCTCTTTCTGCGCTGCTCAACAGACATTTTGCCAAGCGCCTTGATGTTCACTGAACCACGCTCACACGCATTTTTCCCTGTCATCGACAGCTTCCAAAACCTGTTTACAGCCAGTCCGAGAGCGTGATATTGCCACTGGGGACTTGCTCAGATCGCGAAAGGGAAGCAAATTCTTTTGGAAACTTATATAGGTTCAAATGGGGGGTTAAAACATGGACCTCAAGGTACTGCTTACAACTTTTGGGATGATATTCCTTGCCGAATTGGGCGACAAGACGCAACTGGCTACGTTTGCCTTTGCCGCTGAAAGCAAATCGCGGTTTGCCGTATTTCTCGGGTCGGCGGGTGCGCTTGTGGTAACATCTTTGCTGGCTGTTGTCTTTGGATCCGCCGTAAGCAGACTAATTCCAGCAAATTATATCAAGATAGGTGCCGGGGCGCTCTTTGTCTTACTGGGCTTATGGATGTTATTATTTCCAGGAAGTAAGTAAACTACGATATAGTTCTGTTATTTGTTCAGGGAAGTTGCTTTTAGAATCGATACCCTATGCCAAGAGACCACGCATGGGACGTGGAAGAACCGAGGTCTCCTTTAGTCGTGGTATGGGTATACGCTATATAGGAGAAAAGCGACTTGTCCCAGTCAATTCCAGCGCTGACCCCGATAGCATTCTGGTCAACTTCTTCCCGGATCACGTCGGTTCCGAATGCTTCAGAGTACGTTAGGTGCTTTCCTTTGCCGGAAGACGTTGTTGAGGTTGTACTGACTGTTCGGAAGGAATCGCCTCGGGAGAATTCGTAGCCTACTTCACTGAAGAACGCCTTGGTCCAGTTGACCCCCATAAATACGCCGATCACATGCTCTGTGTAAGAGTAAGTTTCAACATCTGCACGGCTATCCCTGTAGATGTAGTATTGGCCCACATAAAGATCGTTGCTGATTTGCTGCCTCATGCTCACCTGGCCACCAAAGGCCAGGGCGGATTGGTCCGAATCGTTCACACCTTTTGCCTCGAAAAAAGGCGACATATCTACACGCCAGAGAGCGTGGGGAAAATAGGTCACCCCTGGAGAAATGCTTATCAGTGCGTAATTCAAATCGCTGTTGCTTGCGAACGAGGTCCCTTCCAGAGTTGCCGCTCCGGACCAGCCAATGCGTGATTCCCCGCTTGGCTCCCAGATCAAAGATGCATAACCAGTCAGATATGTATCGCTTTCCTCACCGTTTACTGACCGGTCAATGTTGGAGTCGAATCCTGCCGCTGCCCCTGTCTCCCAGGCTGCGAAGGCGTTCATGCCTCCAAACAAAAACAATATCATTGCGAGCAAGATACAGACTGGTCTTGCGCTTTTCATGCGCATAAGGTTCTTGATTCTTTCCATGTAATCTTCTCTAATGACGTCCACGGCCCATGCGGCCGGAGCCGCCTCTTGTTCCACCCATTCGGCGTTGAGATGAGGGTCCCCGGTGTGTGCCCATCGTTCTTCGCCTCGACCCTTTCCAGAGAGGAAATCCGTCTTCACTGCGAAAGACCATGGATTGCCCGGAGGGGAGAATCTGTATCTCCTGGGCGATGATGTATAGTTTGCCGTCTCTCCCAAGCGACTTGGAGCCTTGGATCCTGACTTGAGTCCCGTCTGAGATTTTGGCTCCCAGGTCTTTCCAGTACCACGCCGGGGAGACCAGCACTGTGTAAGTTTCTCTTCCCGATGCGACCCGAAACCTGACTGGACCGCTTTTCGGCTGCAAGTACCCGTAGACTGTCCCCTCAACACTGCCCACAGTGTTCGGATCAAAGCCTCCAGGGTAATGGATGCCGCTCTCCGGCAGGATCGCGTCTTTTTCTTCTGCCCGCGCCTCTTGCCCAGCGAGCAAAAAGACAACACAGCAGATAAGGCAGACCAAGGCGGCCAAGACCGCCTTGGTCTGCTGAAAAGGGACGCTCCTATCTCTGAGAAGGCGCGCCATATCCTGTTCCATCCTTCGGGCCGCTGCCAGTATTACCCGTGCCATCACCAGGGCCATAGGTGTTTCCTCCCTTTTGCTCGGCGCCGGAACCCCTGTTGGCGGCTTTCACGCAAGATCCGTCCCGGAGGCGCTGGGGCTGGCACTTCCTGAACTGATAGGTTTGGGTTTGCCTTGGCCTCTGTCTTTGAAATGACTGGCCTCCCGTTCTGCCACCACGGCCAGCCAGGGCCGTCATGGGAACGGCTGTCGCCACTATAAACGCTCCTGCCAAAATCGCTGCTTTAACCTTTGTTCTCATCTTCTGTTCCTCCTTTTTGAATCAATCTATCCAAACAATCGAAAACAGGCATGCCTGCCCCAATAATCAGCAACAGGCATGCCAATATGGAGGAAAATTATAATTATATGAATTTATAGCGCTTTCCCGTTGGCGTTTGTCAAGAGGCGTGCAAATGCCCTGCCTGCGCGTGCAGCCATTGCATCAGTCTCTGCAAAATTTGCGCTACTCCTACAGCCCATATTCCTTGATCCGGTACTGGAGCGTCCTGACGGAGATCCCGAGGATTTCTGCAGCCCTCTTCCGATTTCCTCCTACCTCAGAGAGGATATTCCGGATAGTCTCCCGTTCGCGGGTCTTGAGCAATCCCTCTGCCAGAGGTGAAGTTGCCATGGGATTTTCAAGATTCAGGTGATGTGCATCAATCTCCCGGCCGGAGAGGATAAGTGCCCGCTCAATGACATTCTGAAGCTCACGGATGTTTCCCGGCCAGTCGTATTCAAGGAGGGCCGATTTTGCAGAGGGAGTGAAGCCGTCTATTTTTTTGGCAAAAGTCACCGCAAATTTTTTGACAAAGAATTCCGCAAGGGGAAGGATCGCCTCGCGCCGTTCAACAAGAGGGGGAAGGCTGATCGGAAAAACGTTCAGCCTGTAGAAGAGGTCCTCTCTGAACCTGCCGGACGAGACCTCGGTCTTCAGGTCTTTGTTGGTTGCCGATATGACCCTGACATCAACAGATATCGATTTCATCCCCCCGACCCGTTCGAACTCCCGCTCTTGCAGCACTCTGAGAAGCTTTACCTGGACAGAAGGGGCAACCTCTCCGATTTCGTCCAGAAACAGTGTGCCGTTGTCTGCCAGTTCAAACCTTCCTTTTCGAGTTGCCACGGCTCCGGTGAACGCCCCCCGTTCGTGCCCGAATAGCTCAGTCTCCAAGAGTGTTTCTGCCAGAGCCGCGCAATGAACTGCCACAAACGGCTTCTTCTGCCGCGGGCTCAACTGATGAATCACCCTGGCTACGAGTTCCTTCCCTGTGCCGCTGGGCCCGCTGATGAGTACAGTTGCAGGAGTGGGAGCGACCTCGTGGACCATTCGGTATACCTGTTGCATTTTTTTGCCGAGAAAGATCATATCCATGGGAGGAAACTGTCTTCCGAGTTCCTCAGCAAGAAGGGAAATTATTTGTTCTGCTTCGGCCTCCCGCAAAACCCGGCGGATGACGTGGCGAAGCTCGTCAGGGTTGTGGAAGGGCTTGGTCAAGTAATCGGATGCCCCGGCTTTCACGGCCTCTACGGCATTTTCGATTGAACCGAACGCAGTGATGACAATCCACTTGGTGTCAGGCTTGTCCTTTCTTCCTTCCTGCATAAGATCGAGTCCGGAGATGTCAGGCATTCGCAAGTCCGTAATAACCAGATCAAACTCTGTGGCCAGGAGCTTGGCCAGTCCTTCCTCGCCGTTGCAGGCCACCTCTGTATGGTGCCCTTCTTCCTTGAGAATAGTGGAAAGGAAGGATCGCATCAATTCATCATCATCAACAATAAGGATGGATTTACCCATTTTAACCTTCTCTTGTCTTTGGAAGCTGGATGGTCAGGACGGCACCGGTTTTCCCCTCGCGGTTGACAAGACTTATCTTCCCTCCCATCCCCTCCACAACCTTCTTTGAATATGCCAGACCAAGGCCCGTACCCTCTGTCTTTGTGGTGTGAAAAGGGGTGAAGAGGCGAGGGATCTCGTCCGCTGGAATCCCCGGGCCAGTATCCTTGATCCGGATCTTCACCCATCGCCCATCCGGGCTCACCACGATCTGTAAGTTCCCATCACCTTCCATGGCCTGGATGGCATTGCGAATCCCGTTTAAAAGGACTCGGTACAACTTCTCTCTGTCACCCATCGCCTGTGTCCCCGGCTTTGCTTCGAGTTCCATCTTTCCTTTCCAGGAAGGAACCGCAGAATTGATCGCTTCCCGAAGCAGATACACGGGATCCAAGGGTTCAATACGATATTCCTCCTTGCGGGAAAAGCTAAGGAGATCATTGATCAGGGATTCGATGCGCTCAACTCCCAGGAGCACAACCGAAAGACCCTCTTTCTTTGGGTCCGGTTTTTCGAGCTTCTCATGCACCCACTGGACATAACCCTTGATGCTCCCCAAGGCATTGCGGATCTCGTGTGCAAGCACGGCTGTCATCTGGCCGATGAAAGCGAGTTGATTCTGTCGTTCCAACTCCTCTTGCAGCCGTAGATGGCGGGTAAACACTCGTTCGAGCATGATCCCTGCTGTCCATAGAAAAATTAATATAAAACCTACGGTCCACCACATCCTGCGCGCATCGGAAACAATGCGGTCCGCAGGGGTGGTGTAGAGAACAAGGCGGAGCAATTCGGCAGTGCCATCAGGGCGGTGAAGGATATAGTTAAACTCGTACGCCGGTAAACCGGTTCGGAGTTTGATCCTTTGGCCTGAGGCTGTTTCGGACGGCCACCTTAGATTGCCCTCATCTGAAAGATGAGAGCCAACCAGGCGCGGGTTCGTGTGGAACAGGACTTTCCCATCTTTTCCGGCGATCAGCGCATAGGCCACCACCCGATCTGAAAAAATTTCCCGGATTTCCGCGCCGGCCACGTTTCCGGTTGCACGCAGAGCGGTTTCCGCAGAAGAGGACAGAGCCAAAGCCGTGCTCTCCAGCGCCCGTGTAGACAGGATTTGAACGGCATGGAAATTTTGGGCTGTGGCATAGAGTATGGCTGCAGAGGAGATGAGCAAGAATATGGCAAGACTGAGCCTCAGGACAGTGTGAAGATAGGGTCGCTTCAGTCCTCGGGATATATTCCGCATTGTACAAAAAAAATCTCAAACGCTAAGAGATCGGCTACCAGCCGTCGGCTTTCAGGAAAAACAAATGAGATGGCCTGTAATTGCCTAAAACGATGCGCTGTGTATAATTTGGATATCAACGTCGTATCCTTCATTCTTTTCAGCTTGTTGGGTCTTGCGGGCCTATTAAACTGGCTCGTATTGCCGAAAGGGCACGGAGCCAGAGGATGCTTTAGTGTTCTTTCTCCAAAAGATTTTTTATGTTGCGAACCAAATAACTCATAGAACATGGTTTCGGGATATAATCGTCAGCCCCGAGTTCAAGTCCCAGTATTCTATCGTGCTGGTCACCCTTTCCTGTTAGCATAATAATTTTAATATTTTCTGTCTCAGGGTGGTTCTTGAGTTTTTTACATATATCGCGCCCATCTAAAAAAGGCATCATGATATCCAGAACAATGAGGTCTGGCAGCTCCTTCTCAGCAAGTTCCAGGGTTTCTTCGCCATCATATGCATGGATTATGTCAAACTCATCAACCGGGAGAAAATTGATAAGTAAATTATGTATATGTTCGTCATCATCTGCTATGAGTAGTTTCTTCTTTCTTTCCATTCTTTTCGCCCCTATTCTTGATGGTCTCGTAAAAAGTCCGAATTAGACGGCAAAGTAAAAAGCTCCAAATTCAAGGCACGCAAATCGTGAGGAATGAGGCGTACTTATGGTACGCCGCAGTGACGAAGGATGCAGCGCAACGCAGAAGTTGGACTTTTTACGAAGCCGTCATTCTTTGCCTGTAACTTTCCTTATACTTTGAGACAGTTCTTTCATGGTAAACGGCTTCTGTATAAAACCATCACAACCACGTGTCAAGATCTCTTTAGCCTCACTGTCTATGCTGTATCCGCTTGAAAGAAGAACTTTCACACTGGGATCGATTTCCTTCATCTTGTCGTAGGCTTCTCCACCTCCCATGTCGGGCATAATCATGTCCAGGATGACCAGATCAATCTTATTTCCGTTTGCCTTGTAGATCTCAACGGCCTCTCTGCCGCCTGCTAAAGTGGGGCAATAATGTCGAAATGCGATAACTTCAACAATTCTTCTCTTGTGTAGCCTAATTCTTGACACGCAACATCATTGACTTCAATGAATTTGCCTGGTGGCATACCCTCTGCTGTTACTGGATGAACAAACACAGCATCGCTGATACCGTTAAATAACCTGCGATACCGCTTCTCGCTCTCCCGCAACGCCTCCTCCGCACGCTTGCGCTCGGTCACATTTCTTATGACAGCCAACAAATGTGGCTTGCCGCCAAAATCAAATGTTGTTCCTCTGACCCGGATATTAAATATGGATTCAAATTTGTTAGGAATCAAAAGGGTTTACGGACAGTTTGGTTGATGAGAATGACGAGTGGAGAATGAGAAAAGGTTCGGGGGAGAGATGCCAAAATGGCCTATCGTCCTGGATGGTTTTAGCTGTTTATAATTTATTTCAGCGGCTTAATCCTTATGCGTCAATATGGCATATAGTGCGTCAATATGGCATGATCGTCAACCTGAACCCTACCTTGGTTTACATTGGTTTACAGATGAGTCAGAGTAAGCAAGACTCGGAGAGTACCCCACTGACAGCAAGGGCCAATATGTCTCTTTCATCTTTTTCAAGCATCTGCATGGCCCCAAGCACCCTGCGGTATTCCTCTCGCACCATGAGAGCGTGTTCCTGGTTACTGGAGCAGTCTTCCTGGTCGCTCTCAAGCTGTGTGGTGCGCCTCTGTTTCCGTGCATGGTCGGAAAGTGTATTGCGGGTTATCTTATACAGGAGCGAGACGCTTTCTGTTTTGTTTCCATAATGCTCGAAGTAGCGCGTGAAACTTTCCTGCATAATGTCGCTTGACAGATAATAGTCTCCGGTCATGCGCATCACGTATGCGAACAATCTGTCCTTATGTTCCTTGTAAAACTCCAAGTATACATCTCTCTCTTTTCTAAAACGCATAGCAGGCAAAAAGGTTACAATATTTTCACCTGTGCGGTTAGAACTATTCAAATCAATCGCAAAAGCACGAAAGCAGGGAAAGTGGCTTGTCTTATTGGTACTAAAACATACCCCACTCTCATTGCTCCGAGCCTAAATCGATTTTGTTATGACTCAGGACGGGTGCC
>JAQYWL010000531.1 GCA_030145035.1 Desulfobacteria bacterium
CACGAAAGATTGAAAACACGAAATTTGGTTCTCCGCCTACGGCAGATCCGAGTTACGGGAAGGCCATGAAGATTGATACTGCCCCTGCCGTGCGCATTAAAATATGCGGTATGACCAATACGGAAGATGCCGTAGCTGCGGCTGAGCTGGGGGCTGATGCCGTCGGCTTTGTCTTTGCTCCCAGCCCGCGGCAAATTTCTCCCGAGAAGGCACGGGAAATCATCATGGCGCTGCCGCCACTCATCCAGACGGTGGGCGTCTTTGTGGATGAGGACCCGGAAAAAGTGACATCCATTGCTGATTCTTGCCACCTGGACCTGCTTCAATTCCATGGAAAGGAGTCTCCAGCCTACTGCCGCCGCTTTGGACAAAGGGTCATCAAGGCTGTGCGGGTGCAGAACCAGAATGGTCTTGAAGGCTGCTCCCAATACTCCGGCGTTGTTGCCGCCCTGCTGCTGGATACCTATGTATCCGGTCGGCCTGGGGGCACAGGCCTTACCTTTGACTGGAACCTGGCGCTGAAGGCCAAAACATACGGGCGGATCATTTTGGCTGGTGGGCTCAATCCGGACAATGTGGCTGCTGCTATCAGCGCGGTAAAGCCATATGCAGTGGATGCCAGCAGCGGCCTGGAGCAAAAACCGGGTGTAAAGGACCACGAGAAGATGGCCCGGTTCATCCAGACAGTCCGCGTAACCGTTCGTGGAGTATTGGAGTAACAGGTACAAGTTTGCCATACCGGAAGACGATAAGGAGCCATTATGCAAAGACCAGGATACTACGGGCAGTTCGGAGGGGCCTTCATTCCGGAAATTCTTGTTGCCACCCTTGAACAATTAACGGCCGCCTTTGAACAGATCAAGAAGGATCCTTCCTTCTGGAAGGAATATCAAAGCCTTATGTCCACGTATTCCTGCCGGCCGACGCCTTTGACATATTCGGAGAACCTGACCCGCCATTTCAATGGGCCGCATTTTTATATCAAGCGTGAAGACCTGAATCACACCGGCGCCCACAAGCTCAACAACGTGATGGGGCAGGGGCTTGTAGTTCAAAGAATGGGCAAAAGCCGGGTAATTGCGGAGACCGGAGCAGGCCAGCACGGGGTGGCGACCGCTACCATGGCCGCGAAATTCGGCTTTGAGTGTACAATCTATATGGGAGAGGTAGACATGGAGCGCCAGCGGCCCAATGTCTTTTGGATGGAACAATTAGGAGCCACCGTGGTTCCGGTCAGAGACGGGGCACGCACATTGAAAGATGCCATCAATGAGGCGCTGCGAGACTGGGCTACCAATATGGACACGACCCATTATGTGCTGGGCACAGTCTGCGGGCCACACCCGTTCCCTGAGATGGTCGCCTATTTTCAATCGATCATAGGATCTGAGGCGAGAGAGCAGATGCTCGGCCAGGTCGGTCGGCTGCCCAGCCGGGTATATGCTGGTGTGGGTGGGGGGTCCAACGCCCTGGGTATTTTCCAGGGCTTTCTTGGCGACTCTGAGGTCGACCCCGTTAGAGACCCTTCGGATAATCGTTCCGGCATATTACGATTTAAAGTCTCTAACGGGGTCGAACTGGTCGGTGTGGAAGCAGGGGGCGAGGGCTTGGAAACCGGGAGGCATGCATCGCGCCTGGCCTCGGCAGATGGCAGCGTGGGTGTGGCCCAGGGCTACAAGACCTATTTCTTGCAGAATGACGACGGGCAAATGCTGGAAACACACAGTGTGGCGGCCGGCCTCGACTATATAGGGGTTTCGCCTATCCTGTCCGCCTATCATGAACAAGGTCGCATACGCTTTGAAGTAGCCACCAATAATGAGGTCCTAAAAGCCACCCGGCTGACCATGAAAAAGGAAGGAATCATTCCGGCCCTTGAATCATCCCATGCCCTGGCCTGCGCATTCAGGGAGGCCCCGGAGATGTCAGCCGATGACGTTATCCTGATTAACCTGTCGGGTCGGGGTGACAAAGACATCTTCACCATTGCGGACGCACTCGGGGATGAAAGCTGGAAAAAGTTCATCACCACCAAGGCGGAGGCATACAGTGCTTGAAGACTACATTCGGCAAAGGTTGAAGGAGAGAGGCATCTTGCTGATGGCTCACGTGGTGGTGGGCTATCCTGATTTGGAGAGAAGTTTCGAGCTGGTGAAGGCAATCGTTTCTGCCGGTGTGGATGTGATGGAATTACAGATTCCGTTTTCAGAGCCGATTGCAGACGGCCCGGTGATCTTGAATGCTAATCAGTCAGCGCTTGCTGCGGGGATCAGGGTGGACGATTGCTTCAAGTTTGCGCTACGGGTCACGCAAAGTTTCGACATTCCATTCCTTTTCATGACCTACTGTAACATCGTGTTCAAGCGGGGCGAAGAGCGATTCTTTGCTGAGGCTAAAGAAGCGGGAATCGTGGGCACGATCGTGCCCGACATCCCCCCTGAGGAAGGGACGTCCTATCTGGCGGCAGCCGCGGCTCACGGCATTGACCCTATTTTCATACTCTCACCGACTACCCCACCTGAGCGCTTGGCCTATCTCGCGGGCTTTGGCCGTGGTTTTTTCTACTGTGTTGCGCGCAAAGGCATAACCGGCGCCAAAACGACATTTTCTACAGAACTGGACGAATTTCTCAGCCGGTGCAGGAAGGTGACGCAACTCCCTCTGGCGTTGGGGTTTGGTGTTAGCCGGAAGGAAGACGTAGACTTTTTGAAGGGAAAAGTTGAAATCGCGGTGGTGGGTAGCCAGGCCCTGCGCATATTGAACACAGATGGAGTAGAGGCGGTGGGAGATTTTTTCCATAGGCTTCGCTGATTCCCAACACCGCCGGGTGCCCTCCTTCAATCCTCGACGTTTGATGTAATCCATCAACAACCAACTCGACACCCAGTGCTTATTGCCATGGAAGGATGGAGTATGAAGCCGTTTGAGCCTCCTTACTTTCGGATGGGACGACAGAAGAACGCGTACCCCGTGAGCTCGAATTTCTTTCTTAGAGGTGCCCGCCATTGGTTTCTGTGTTCAGCTACGGTAAATACGCAGTAGTGTATTTCATCTTTGCCTTTTGCAATCGTTCTTCTACGTCGCGGTAAAGCAGCAGCTCTTCTGTCTCAATGTATGCGAACTCGGGGGCGATTGTCGCAAGCCTCTCCTTGAAGGCCGAGATGTTATCTGCTGACGAGAAACTAACCATTGCGGCAGGCTGTACTTCTACACCAGCATGGAAGAGATTTTCCAGCCCCTTCAGTTGCAGGCCAAAACCCTCCGGCTTTGACCCGGTTATGGCAGAAAATTCCTCTTGTGTCGTGCCCTTGAAACTGACTCGTACGTAAAGATTCTTGTACCTGGCCAGATCGCCGGCATATGTTTCATCGTAACCGATCAGTATGCCGTTTGTTTCCAAGATGAATAGGATGTTGCTCGGGATGTGTTGAAGGAGCCTAAGCAGATGTTCTTTTGAGAGCGTTGGCTCATTGCCGCTGGTCCTTACCTTATCAAAGCCTTTCTTAAAGGCAATATTTAGGAGCTTTCGTGCTACCGCTTCGGGCGAATAAAATTTGCCATATGCACCAGGCCTTACAACTTCTTGCCAGGACCAGCAAAATATGCAGCGCAGACAGCACCCAACACAGTCGGCGGTAGCAATACCGCCGTAAAACCTGGCCGGCCGGAAACGATAGTATTTCCTCAGATCGCCTCTGCAGACAATCCGGGCTACGTCTTGGGCTCTTTTCACAGGGTCGTACACGGCGAATATTGAAAATGCTGTATCATTCTTGATGGTTTCGTAAAAAGTCAAAAACACTCCCTCTCCCTGCAATCTTTCCAATCGGCATTGCCCTCAACCCAGATTAAAGACGGATATCAAGAAGAATTTGTGTTACAGTTTGTATCCAAAATGAAATATCTACAAGAACTTTCAAATTGTCAACTGTGCGAACATCGCTGTGGTGTAAACCGCCTCGAAGGGGAGGTAGGTGTTTGCCGAATGACCTTGCCAATGATCGCTTCAGCTACATTACATCCGGCTCCGCCCCAGAGCTATACCATCTTTATGGCCGGCTGCAACTTCAAGTGCCTTAATTGCCAAAATTGGTCCATCTCACAGTACCCTGACAACGGGATGGCTGTACGAGGAATGGAGAATCCGGAGAACTTGGCTAAGGAGAGTATCTATCATTTGAGATCTCATATTGGTCAGTTGATGAGGGCTGATAGAATATTCTTCTCTGGTGGCGAGCCCACCATCCACTTGCCTTACATAGAGAAAATAGTGGATGCAGCCCGTAAAATACAGCCTTCCCTAAAGGTGAATTTTGATACCAACGGCTTTATGACAGAGGAATCTCTCAACAGAGTTCTTGAATTAACTACTTCCATCACGTTTGATATCAAGGCCTACGACGATGAAGTTCATAGAGCACTGACTGGAGCACAAGTATATCCTGTGTTGAGAAACGCTGCTTACATAGGCAAGAACGCAAAGGATAAACTTTGGGAGTACAGGATTTTGGTAATTCCCAACATGAATGAGAGAGATGTCAGGCCGCTTTCGAACTTCATTGCATCCATAGATCCATCACTGCGTGTATGTTTTCTGGCATTCCGTCCCAATTTTGTTATGGAACAACACCCGGGAGCAACCGGCGCTTTGATGCAAAGGTGTGTAGATATCGCTGAGAGTGAAGGTTTAACCAATGTCTATTGGTCGGGCCGTGTCGGTCTGCGAGGCAGCATATCTGCTGCGGCTACCAAACTATCTCGCAGCTATCAGAATGTTGAAGCCAGACACCTTGCGACCTATGCCCTAAAGGCTGGCTGTGGTACCCACCCTCGAGATTGCAAGACATGTAAAACCAATCAAAAATGTCCCATCAAGCGATATACTCCGAGGATTTCCACATAAATAGGTCAGCCGTTTGCTTTCTACGCTTCATTCACTCATCACAGAAGGATTTCATGGAGTGCACAACGGTAAAGATTGTATACGGAGTTGAGTATAGCGAAATTCCGGATGCAATCCGGCTCCACATCGTCTAGTTTTCTCTCGATCTTGACAAAAAAACAAAAGGAAGAGCAAGTGGCCCAAAAACAAAGCCCATTACCGACCAGAATGCTTTATTGGCACCCCTCTTGGCCGCGATGAAATAAAGAAGAGCAGCAAAAAACAAAGAAATAGTCAATAAAACTACGTAATACATTATAAACCCACCTTCCGGAAACGAACGAGGGGTCTACACTCTTGACAAACAAAAAGTGGGCCTACCTGGTAACCCACTGTGGGCTTTACGAAAACAGCCGTAGGCTCGGTATTCGGCTCAAGAATCAGCGGTTCCATTTTCCCGATATCCGCCCTAATCAGATTCTTTCGCAATGCAAAATGTTCTGTTTCTTCCCGCCTTCCCGGTTAGCTGTTTAGGTCTATTTTGTCGAATCCGGGTCGGATAAATGCTCTTGCATCCGGGAACACTTTTTCTGCTTTCCTACGCAGTCGCTCAAGATGCATGAGGATATCGAGTATTTCACTCTCGTATGCCAGGAACCAGGTGCGCATTTCTCCCCACGCAGCGATCGAACGGTCTATAGCAATGAGTGCGACTTTTGCTGAACCATCTGAGTCTTTGGCAAATTCATCCAGGGGCTCATCTTCTTCCTCTAACATCCCTCGGATCGCCCTTATGAG
Source organism: Desulfobacteria bacterium (assembly GCA_030145035.1). GTDB lineage: Bacteria > Desulfobacterota > Desulfobacteria > Desulfobacterales. The sequence continues at coordinate 5,681 of JAQYWL010000531.1, forward strand.
TTTGACGCAAATCTGATGCTGATACCAGCGGATCACTTCCACTGCATCTTCGCAAGTATCGGTTTCTCGAAACGGACCTGCATTTGGCATCTCCGTATGCGTTTTGAGTTCGAGGTCATCTTGTTCTTGAGCCGATGCGGCTTGCACTGAATTGAACCAGTTATCCACCATCTCTGCATAGGCCTTCGCCATACGACAACATTCGTAGTTCCTGGCAATTTCGTCGTTTAATTCCTCTTGCTCCGCGTCTTTCTCAGTACTGACTGCATCGAGATCGATCCCTTCTCGCTCTGCTGCTTCTTTCAACAGATCAAGCGTCAGCCGGAATGTTTCAGACAACCCGCGCCAAAAGGTTTCATTGTTTATGTCACGACTTTCCTGATCTGGAAACTGTTCATTGACAAGCGCCAAATTCATACAGCGCAAGGTGAACGGACAACGTTCACACCACCGATCACAGTAATTATATATGCCGGTGATGAACTTGGGGTTTCCAGCAAGCTTCTTGATGTGTTCTTTCTCCATTAAATTAGTATCTCGTGAACCAGGCTTCATGATTGGTGTTCCCCACGACTCCTATCCTTCCATGCCGCCGTATATACGAATCAAGTATATACGGCGGTTCGGCAGATTAGGTTAATCTAAGAAAATCGAGCGGCGAAAGCCGTTTAATAATCCAGATCCCCAACTGTAGCAACCTGTCTGTATTTTACATCATCAAACTCTTTAAAATGAGCATGACCGCATTTGATTTTTCTCTTTTCGCTGAGGCTCCCTATTGGGGACGTAGTAAGTTTACCCAACCAGCGAATATTTTCTAGCCTTTGCCAGCTTCTCGCCTCGAATTGCTGATTTGCTGACAGCCGGAACTGAAATTTTTAGTTTAAGGACACTTTCCACAAAATTCTCGCCAAACATCTCCAGAACTTTGTCCGTATCCCGCCAGTCGTTTTTTTTGCCATCAAGACGCTGTGACCGCAGTACTGATGCCGTTCAAATTGAAATTATCAAGTTAAATAGTTAAGAACGTTCCC
>JAQYWL010000224.1 GCA_030145035.1 Desulfobacteria bacterium
CTCCAGGTTTGGGGTTTCAGGTTTCAGCGTTCAGGTTTCAGATCTTGCGTTTCTCGCTCCTGACACCTGACACCTGACACCTGACACCTGACACCTGACACCTGACACCTGACACCTGACGCCAAAAAGTACAAACAAAAGAATTTATCTCTTTACGGCGAAAATGAAAAGATGCCAAAAAATGTTAAGCAACCGATGCCCAATGCTAAATGCTAAATGTCAAATGCCCCCCTTCCTCCGCCATTCCTCAACCTTGTTTATCAACTCATTGGGATGCGTGGGTTTGCCGATATAATCATCAAAGCCGGCTGCAAGCAACTTCTCACGGTCTCCTTTCATGGTCATGGCAGTCATGGCTACTACTGGCACGCCTTTCAGGCCCTCGGTCTCTTTGATCTGCTTTGTTGCTTCCTCGCCGCTCAGCACCGGGATCTGGACATCCATCAAAATAAGATCCGGCCTCTTTGTTCTGGCTGTCTCAACGGCCTCCTGCCCGTCCATGGCCGTATGAATAACATAGCCTGACGGCCTTAAGATTTCTGTTATGTAAAACATGTTATCCGGATCGTCTTCGACTATCAATATCTTGAAAGGACCCTCCATTTTCACCTCCTCGACCATCCTCCGGGGCATAGGTTCCTCTTGCCCAGGCGTTCGACCATTCAACTGCTCGACGACTTGACCAGTACCGGGTTCAGCTATAATCTCTCTGATCCTATCAAGAAGGGCTTGCCTGTCTATCTGTCCTTTGGTGATGACACCTTTTACGTTTTCGGTAAGCTCCTTTTTTTGACTTTCCGTAAGATCCGCGGCCGTAAGAATTATCACCGGTATGTTCTTCCAATCCCTGTTCTTTTTCAGTTCTTCAAGCATGTCAAAACCGTCCATGCCGGGCATGCGCAGATCAAGCAGGACGAAGTCGGGAGCCTGCTCCTTGATTCTTTGAAGGCCGTCCAGGCCGCTAAAGGCGACCCTCAGGCGACAATTTTCATCTTTCAAGATTATTTTTAACTCGCGGAGAACGATCGGATCATCATCTACTATCAGGATGTCCTTTTTAGCGCGATCCTTCACAGCCCGATCTTTGGGGTATGCCTCTTTCGGCTGGACTTCGACCCCGGTAAGAAGGGTGTCCTTTACTTTTTTCTGCCACTCTTCCTCTTTTGGTCTAGATTTGCTTCTTCTATCTTTTGGTATAGTTACTGTAAAAGTGGACCCCTTTCCCGGTTCGCTCACGACATCTATCTTTGCATTCAACAATTTCGCCAGTTTCTTGCAGATGTTAAGGCCCAGCCCGGTCCCCCCGTATTTCCTGGTGATGGAGCCATCCACCTGGCGGAAGGGATCAAAGAGATACGAGAGGGCTTCCCCTGGAATCCCTATGCCGGTATCCAGGACGCTGATTGCAACAAAATCATGATCTTTACCCTGCTCCTCTTTAGCCGAGATACAAATCTCTCCCTTTTCGGTGAACTTAACCGCATTTCCAAGGAGATTGGTCATAATCTGCATTAATTTGTCCGGGTCGGTAAAAAGTGAAATGTCTTCTTCAATGCTTAACGTTAGGGTCAAGTTTTTCTCATTGACAAGTGATCTGACCGTGGCGGCAATGTCCGCGATGAATCTCTTGAGCCGGATCTCGGCCACAGCAATCTCCATGATGCCGGATTCGATCCTGGAAAGGTCCAGGATGTCACTCATCAACCGAAGCAGGTTTTCTCCGCTCCTCTCAACCACATTCAAATACTCTGCCTGCTTCTTATTGATCTTGCCCTGGACACCGCTGCTCAGAAGCCTGGTCATGCCCAGCAGAGAGTTAAGTGGTGTGCGGAGTTCGTGGGACATGTTGGAAAGAAATTCCGACTTCAAACGGTCGGCCTCCATCGCCATACGGGTCTTCTCGTCAAGCTGTTTCTTTTGCACTTCCAGCTCATCTGTCTGCGATCGCAGCTCTTCTGACTGGGCCTGAATCTCTTCGTTCTGTGCCTGAAGTTCTTCGTTCTGGACGGCTAGAAGTTCATTCTTTTCTTGAAGATCGGCGGACAGCTTCTTGAGTTCAGTGTAAGATAACGCATTACGGAGACCCACACCTAATTGAGAGACTATCACATTCAGGAATTCAAGATTCCTGTCCGTAAAATCACGGATGACGCCAAGCTCCAAAACACCCATGAGTTGATCCCTGAACATGATCGGAATACAGATGACATTTCGGGGTGTCCCTTCAAAGCTGCCGGCAGAAATACGGAAATAGTCTTCAGGAACATCTTCAACCAGAATCGATTTTCCCGCAGCGGCCGCCTGGCCCGGAAGGCCCTTGCCGAGATCAAATCCTGCCTTGATCAGACCCTTGTCAAGGGCATAAGTTGCGGCCGGAAGCAAAGCCCTTTTCTCTTCCTCATAAAGATAGATCGCCCCTAATTGGGAATCGCTGCGCCTAACAATTTTACCGAGTATTTCATTCATGAGCGGATCGATCTCCAGCTCGCTATTCAAGGCGGTGAGTATGTCATTGTAGGCCGCCAGCACGTGATTACTCTTTTCAAGGTCCTCGGTCTTTTTCGCCAGCTCCGCTGTCCTAACCTCCACCCTCTCCTCCAGGGACTGGCTGTAGGCCTCGATCTCGGCCCTCGATTCCGTCAGGTGCTGGGCCATCCGGTTAAAAGAATTCGCCAGATCGCCGATTTCATCACGGACTCTAATATCCAGGCGCGTTGTAAGGTCACCTGCTGCTATATTATGTGCACCTTCTGTTACCCTCTTAATCGGTACGATAATACCGGCAACAAACAAAAAGTGCGCACCGAATACGGCAACGGCAACAACAAGGCCGACAATCAGGGTGTTGTTTCTCAGTCTCAGTATAGGCATGACAACTTCGTTGAGGTCCTTTTTGGCCACGATAGCCCAGTGCATGCCTTCTATTTCGGCCGGGCAATAAGCAACCGAGACACGAGCCCCTCTGTAATCGACCGCTTCTTTTTCATACCCCGATCTGCCTTCAAGGGCATCTCTGACCCCGGCTGACTCTGTCCTGGTCTTCAGGATGGTGCTTTCCTTTAAGAACCTGGAATCTGACCGCATCAACATGTCTCTTCCCGTCAAATATGTTTCACCAGTGTCACCAAGAGCGGCTTCTCTCTGCATGATGGCATTGATCTGATCCACGGGAATCCGAATCATCAGTACTCCGAGCATCTCCTCTGCTTCAAAGCCCGGCCTTGAGACATGGCTAATCATAGGCGCCCCGATAAATGCCGCTGGTTTGCCTGAAGGGGGATATGGCCTAAAATCAACCATGCTTATTCCGGTTAAAGCATTTTTGTAACACTCAGCCAGGTTAGTATCGGAATAGGTACCGCTTTTGAGGTTTGTGCCCCAATCCGCGTCTTTCTTTATCGTTATCAGGATCTGGCCCTCCTTGTTGACAAAAAGCATGTCCTCAAATCCATACTTTTTGCAAAGATCCACACATCTCTGATGGTGTCTGGCATCAACAGCTTTAAATGCCTCTCCGGCAATGCCCCTTTTATTGTAAGCCTTCATATATTCCACCAGTATATCTTTTAACAGGCGGTGGTCGCTTAGTACCTCCATGTCCAGCCTGAGA
>JAQYWL010000348.1 GCA_030145035.1 Desulfobacteria bacterium
AAGATGATCTGGAGTACATGCACTGTCCCAAGAAGTATCGGGAACTGGGGGATTTCTGGATGTTTCATGATGGGGTTGAAGAATTTCCCGTTCCATTGTTGTTTATTGGTGGGAACCACGAGCCGTGGAACTTTCTCGACGAAAACCGGGAAGGCGGGTTTCTGGCACCCAATATTGAATTCCTGGGCAGGGTTGGGATGCGCAATATAAACGGAACCAAAATTGTCGGATTGAGTGGCGTCTACTCACCAAAGCACTTCAACACGCCGCACATCGAATGGCCGTATCCGACATCCAAGAGGAAGCAGGCGACGTACTACAATAACGAGGATCTCGACAAAGCTCTGAGTTTCGGTGGAGCGGATATCGTACTGCTCCATGAGTGGCCAAGCCTCATGAACGGAGCAAGAAATGAGAACTGGCCTTCGCATTGGGGTGTTGTTGGATCTGAGCATCTGACAGCCCTTGTTGAGTTACTCGTTCCCAAATACGTATTCTGCGCTCATATGCATGTCCCGGCCCAGCACAGGAAGGACAACACCGAGATCGTGTGCCTTTCAGACATCCACCGTAACCCCGAGAATGCGTTTGTCGTCCTGGATACCTCAACAGGGACATGGGAATGGCCGGGAAGGATGTAAGGAAAAGATGAACAAGAGGTTGTCAGGTTTATTGGCTGAAATTGCGTTATCCATTGTGCACTTGTGAAACAATCTTATGCTTACCCAGAGCCGTTTCATCAGTAAAAGAGCGTGAGAGGAAAAGGAACTTATTCACGTTCGGCACGAACGTCCCTTGGTCCCTTTTCCCTTGAGAGCGGGGAGGCGTTTCAATTTCGAGAACCGCTGGGTTTCTTATCGCGATGTTTTTGATACCAGAAATGCCGATATTGGGGCTGAAAACAGCTATTTCGGGAACACTAATCGAGATATTTCAACATCATAGCTTGGCCCGACCCCAGACCCCTGCTCACATTTAAGGGGCAGGCGGCTATACTTTCAGTCCACTTGCTTTCTCGAAGATCGTTTTGAGATCCGAGGGCTTCCTCGCCCCGGTCCTTACAGGATTTGTGAAGCTGTCCCAAATCTTTCATTTGGAACAGTGCCATCAACCTTTTACGGATATAACTCAAAGCCACATCGGCACTGCCTGGCTTTTTCCTGGCCACGCATGCCTATGGGTAAAGGGGATAGAAGAAAGACCTCACGCTCCGAAGAGATCTTCAAGTTGGACAATCTGGTTGAAATACTTCTCCTTTTTGAGATCCTCAGTAACATCCGAAGCCGTAACCAAAACGGTCTCTACGGTGAAACGCTTCGGGTTAGCAAGGCCCTGCCGCTTCTTTTCCACTTCAGCAATAATGCCTTTGCCGATTTTCTTGTCTTGAAATTTGATCTCGCACAGGGTAATGACCCTGTCCGCCCTTACGAACAAGAGATCAATTTGATGCCGCGCCTGGCCCGGGGCTTGCGAAAACCATGAACCGCATTCATAGTTGACTGCAGAGAACCCGAGCTTTTCAGCGACGATGTGGCTGTGTTGGAAACAAACCAATTCAAAAGCCAGACCGCGCCAGACGTCATGCTTGCGGTCAGGCACAAACCGGGAAAAAACCGGCTCGGCCGTCGATTCTCTGATTTTCCTTAACGAAGGCTGAATGAAACGAAAATAGAATAGTAGATAGGGGTCCACGATTCGGTACCGGTTAACCCGGGTGGCGCGGGGCTTGTCAACCGGAGTGTATCTCTCCACAAGCCCGGCCATTTCAAGATCCTGGAGGTATCCTGTTACCCTTCCTCCAGAAGCCAGGTTACACACCACCTGCAATTTTTCCCGGGAGGCGAAAGAATTCCTTGCCAGGTGCATCAGGATTCTTCTGTAATGCTGATTTGTTCCGAAGTGACTTGCGAAGATCCTTTCAAACTCATTGACCAAGTATCCGTTCCGCAAAAAACACAGACGTTCCAGATTAGCCCTTACGGACCGAGACGGGTCCACCATCTCAAGATACTGGGGGACACCCCCCAAGGCCATATACAGTTCGACAACATCCCACAGGGATCTCTTCGGCTGAAACACGTTCTTTATTTCGGGCAGTTGCAGTTGCTTCACGTTGATCTCCAGGTTAATGCGACCATACAACGCCTTTGATCGGATCACCTTTTTCACGAGAAAGGAACAAGCGGATCCGCAAAGAATCAGGTGCACCCTGTTATTTTTCATGAAGTAGTTGTCCCACACATACTTTAGGTTGCTCACAAGCTTGGTACGACCTGATGCCATCCACTGGAATTCATCGAAGAAAACGACGACGGGCTTCTTATTGCTTGCGTATTCTGACAGATAATTGGACAGGATGATGAGAATGTCAGTCCAACGGGAAGTCTTTATCAGCCTATATTCCGGTTTCCCGCTCAGTTCAGCAAGCCGTGCCAAAAACTGTCGTTGTTGCTCATTGGTCGGCTGTCCCTCCAGCCCCTCAAACTTGAACAGCGTGGCATCCTTGAAGGATTCCTCGACAAGACGGGTCTTCCCAATGCGTCTTCGTCCATAGATAACGGAAAGATACGAACCGTTTGTCTCATTTGCCCAGCTACGCAGGAGCGCTTTCTCCTGTACTCTACCCAGAAATTGCATTGATTTGTCCTTTCCTCCACGCAGGCCCATACGAGAATCACGGCCATTGGTCAAGACAAATTAGCACCAACGGCCGAATTTGGCAATAAAAAAACCGGCCATTCAATGGGGAGACGGCCCCTGAATGGCCTCTAAAAGATCTCAATGAAAGAAAGCTACCAGAGGGGAAAAGGGATAAGGTCCATCTTTGAAGAGTGTTTTTCGTGGATGAAGCTTGATGGACTCGTGGAAGCCCATCAAGCTCAGGGATTGTCCCAATTAAAATATGGATATCAGCGACATAGCTTGGCCTGACCCCTTTTTATTGGAAATGAACTACCCCGCGGCAAGCCGCGGGGTATCAAAATAAGTGTTTTATCTTTTCTATCGCGGCAAGCTGCGGGGAATTAAACCCTACAGATTTCGCATCGCCCTTCAAGTGATTAGAGTAATCCGTGTAAT
>JAQYWL010000161.1 GCA_030145035.1 Desulfobacteria bacterium
AAGAGTAAAGCTTCGATGGTTGCCCTTCGAATCTGGTATGAATATTGCTTTACCCCACATAGGGATACTACATAATCTTCGCTCTTCCTAAAGGATCTGGATCGTTTTACTATGGATAAGAACCAAAAAAACACACAACCTCCTGATTCAAAGAAAGCCGCAGAGGATGGACCTCCGTTAAGAATCGGTGAACTGTTAATCAAAGAAGGACTCCTGAAAAAGGAGGATGTCGAGAAAGCACTTTCCATTCAAAAGCAGGAAGAAGAAATACGAAAACTCCCCCTGGGTCGGATTCTTGTGAAAATCGGAGCGTTATCAGAATCCAACATAGAAGACCTCCTCAACCATCCTGATTTGAGAAAAAATATAGGTACATTAGCGATAGACAGGGGGTTGATTAGTAACGACCAATTGAAATCCTGTTTGCAAAAGAAACAACCGACTCAACTTGTCGGTGAAATACTTATAGAAGAAGGGTTACTTACCCCTGACGACATAGGGCGGCTCCTCAAAGAACAGATCAGCAGTCCAAGGATTGGAGAACTGGCGGCAAGACTAAGATTAATCAGTGAAAAGGATCTCGAGGCCGCTCTGAGAATTCAGAAATTCTCACTAAACTTGGGTGAAATTCTTTGCGATTTAGGCCTCCTCAATCCCCTGGACCTAAACTATGTTCTAAACAAGTATGATAAACAGATGGAGATCGGTGAGATTCTGTTAACCCTGGGTTACATAAACAAGGAACAATTCAATATTGCCAGCCAGGAACAGAATCTGAGCACAGACTCGCTGGGGGAGATACTGGTACGAAAAAAGTTTATCACTCAGGAACAGCTCCGATCCGCCCTGTCCAAGCAGTACAATATCCCTTTTAAGAGCCTGGAAGGATTCGCGTACAGTGAACAGGGAAAAGATGCCTGTGCCCGTATTATCAGCCAAAAATATGCTGAAAAGCACCTCATTTTGCCAATCTCATTAGAAGGTAACAATCTGACCCTGGCCATGTTTAAACCGGAATATATGCAAGCCATATACGAGTTAAAGGCTATGTACAGTCATTTTAATATATCGTGCATACTCATAACAAAGGGAAAATTTGAGGAACTTTTTTCGTTCCTTTACAGCAAGTACCTCAGTGGTACGACGTCATCGGATGAAGAGGAAATAGACACACATGAAGCTGAAGTCGATTTCATGGAGCTTAACCTTGAAGAAGAGATTCAAGGAAGGGATGGAGAGGGACCTGATTACGGGGCTCTGGATATCGAAGCTGAAGAGGTGGTGAACTTTATCATCAAATACGGCATCATAAATGGCGCAAGCGATATTCATATTGAGCAGGATCGGAAGGGAGTAAAACTTCGTTATCGATTAGACGGCGTTCTGCGCGAGGCGAACATAGGATGGTTGAAACAAAAACTCCGAGAAAAGGTCGCTGCCATTATTTCCCGCATCAAGATCATGTCAAACCTTGATATTGCTGAAAAACGACTACCGCAAGACGGCGTTTTCCGAATAAACTATTACGATAAAGAAAAAGAGGAGAAAATCGACCTTGATTTCAGGGTCGCCACATGCCGTGCTATTGTAGGAGAGAATGTAACGATTCGAATCCTCGACCCCCGCAAGGCTAACGTTGGCCTTGAAAATTTGAACCATTCCCCTCATGTTCTGGAACCGTTTAGGACACTCCTTAAAAGCTCTGCTGGGATGGTCTTGGTGTGTGGGCCTACAGGAAGCGGGAAGTCTTCAACACTGTATGCTGCTCTGCAATACATATATAATCCGGGTATAAAAATCATAACCGCGGAAGATCCTATCGAATATGGCTTCCCCGGTATCATGCAAACCCAGATACACCCCAGGATCAATCTCACCTTTTCAAGGCTCTTGCGGTCCTTTCTCAGGCTTGACCCTGATGTGATACTCGTGGGCGAGATGCGTGATGAGGAAACAGCAAATATCGGCTTTGACGCCGCTCAAACGGGACACCTCATCCTGAGTACCCTCCACACCAATGATGCTGTAGCCTCTGTCTCACGTCTCCTCGATCTTAATGTGGAATATGGCCAGATAGCCTCCTGCCTGATGGGTGTTCTAGCCCAAAGACTGGTGCGGAGAATCTGCCCTTCTTGTATGCAAGAATATGTCCCGGGCGATGATGAGTGGAGCCTGCTCTTTAAGAGATACCCTGCCCATCTGAAGTTTTTTAGGGGACAGGGTTGTAAGGCATGCAACTTTACAGGATATAATGGCCGGATTCTCCTTTCGGAGATTTTTGTTATAGACAAGGAAATTGCCCATGCCTTGAATAGAGGACTCGACGAGGACGGCATCAAAAAGCTGGCGATAGAAAGCGGCATGAAGACCATGCTTGATGACGGCCTGTTAAAGCTCAAAGAGACAACCCTAACAGAAATTATCAGAATGGTGCCTCACGATATGACAGAGGCCTTTCGATTGAGGAGTGACGCTCAGGACACGGCCGACTTTCTCGTTGAGGGCATGTCGGGCGGTGGCGGACCCTCTAAACAAGAGGACGTATCACCGGCCGGCATTGATGTGTCCAATCCTGAAGCACAAAGGGCAATGATCGATCTAATGAAGGCAAAATACGAGGCCATGTAGGCTCAAAACGGGGACACCTCCGGTACCGTGGACCCGCTTCTTTTCAAAGATTTCATTACCGACAGCTTTTATTTGATCTGTGAAAAACATAGATGTAAAAGTGTGACATTTAATATTGAAAACAAGGGAGGGGATACTCGGATTTCAGCTATCCCGAAGCCGTAGGAGTTAATTTTGTCAAGAAGTCACACAACCAGAACAATTACCATCACGAGCGGAAAAGGAGGGGTTGGAAAGACCAACATTAGTGTCAATCTGGCCCTCCACCTGGCAACATTGGGTTACCGGACATGCCTATTTGATGCGGATCTCGGATTGGCTAACATCAATATACTATTGGGACTGAATCCTGACCATGACCTTGAAGATGTGATTTCAAACCGCCACAGTCTTCAGGATATTATCATCAGAAACTATAACCAGATCGACATTATCCCCGGAAGCTCAGGTGTGGAACAGATGGCCAACCTTGAGAGTGCGCAAGTGGAACAACTGATCCGGTCGTTCTCCGAACTCGACGCATACGACTTCTTGCTCTTTGATACATCAGCAGGTGTTTCAAGAAACGTTATCGCCTTCTGTCTGGCTTCCTCCGAAGTTGTTCTGGTTATAACCCCCGAGCCCACCTCACTGACTGATTCCTACTCCTTGTTAAAGATACTTTCTCTCAACGGATTCAAAGGTAAAGCAAAGATCGTGGTGAACCAGTGTCAAAGTGTCAAAATTGCCAAGCTTGCCTACAATAAGTTCAAAGAGGCAGTCAAAAAACATCTTGCCATGGATGTCATGCCACTTGGTATCATTATGCAAGATCAAAAAGTACCGGAAGCAGTTGCGACACAACAAGCGCTGATACTGCTCTATCCTGAATCGAACGCTTCCAGGTGCATTAAAAATATTACGAAAAATCTTTTGAAAATTCCGCCGGAGGACCTGGAAACTTCCGGCATGATATCATTTTGGACAAAGTGCCTTCAGCTTATGAAAAGTCCTTTCTTAATGGGTCCCCAAAAAGCAAGAAAAGGCATTGAGCCTAAACAACCCACGGAGTATCTGCAGAAAAGACCGCCGCAAACGGTGCAAGAGGCAGAACAAAAAAGTGTGACAGAGGAATCGAGAGATACGGAGGAGTTACTCCAACGTATAGAAAAAGCTTCTGAGGAACAATCTACTCAACAGGAGGCCACTGAAAAAAAAGACCCCCGTGTCAAAACAGCCGGTCCTTCCGAACCTAAAAGCATTGCGCACGCGGAACAGGATACCCCTATGTTACTGCGCGAACTTGTTGAGAGTGTCTCATCCCTTTCACAAGAACTCCAGTTGATTAGAAAAGCCATTCAGGACCGAGGGGGAAATGGGCTTGAAGTGAACCGGTCAGTTGACCAGAGGCCTGAGGCTCTCCGGCCCAAACCAATAATCCTCGACTTTGACGCTTTTCTAAGACAGCGTGGCAAAAATGTAAGGAAAGAGGGCAATGAATAATATCCAGTGGAATAAGAATAAGTTAGTAAAAAGAATTCAACAGATACCGACCCTTCCGATCATTTCCCAAAAAATCATGACGATAGTCGGAAACGAAAATGCCTCTTTTAAAGAGCTTGTACGGATTATCGAAAAAGACCAGGCATTGGCCGTTAAGATACTAAAAGTTGCAAATTCGGCATTTTACGGGTTATTGAGCAGGGTAAGTTCTCTTGAGCATGCATTGGTCATATTGGGTATTAATGAAGTAAAGTCCATCGTACTCGGTTTCTCTGTCCAAAATTTCTTTTCCCACAGTGAAAGCGACGCTTTCGACCGCACACGATTCTGGAAACATGCGATCATTTGCAGCCAGGTTGCCAAGTTATTGGGGAGGCATTTCAACATGCGAGATGATGACTCCCTCTTTCTTGCCGGCCTTATCCACGATATAGGAAAGGTAGTCCTTGATGAATATTGTCATGAAGAATTCCTGCAAATTATCGAACATGTCTCCTCGAATAATAGTACCTTCAGCCAAGCCGAAAAGGAGATTCTTGGGACAACCCACTATCAAATCGCAGCAACACTTCTTAAACAGTGGAAATTTCCTGACAAGGTTATCATGCAGGTCTTATATCATCATGCGCCATGGTATGATGAAAACTATGGGACGAATTCTATCATTATATACCTTGCAAATGTTTTTACAAAATTGTCAGGTTACTCATGCCATACAGATGAAAAGCAGATCGACCTCCATGCTTTTGCGAGTTCATCAGAGATCGATTTTATCATCAAAGGTGGATTCGACCTTGATTACGAAGCAATCAAAAACCTCACAAGTCACATCCAGGAATTCATATCAGTGGAGGCCGATAATGTCATGAGACTCTTTGAATGACCACGTGAGAATAACACTATTCGGACGGGCAAAATTAAGGAGCAGCTGTTGTTCTTCACGGCAACGTCAAAGTAAGCCTTAACATAATGTTTTACAATGAAAATTGCCTCATTCCTAAAATCCCCCCTATCCCCCCTTTTCCAAAGGGGGGAACTTCAAAGTCCCCCTTTATTAAAGGGGGATTTAGGGGGATTTTTATGTTTGCGCAATGCAACTTTTACGGAGCCCTGTGTAATTCTTGACTTCCATCCCTCAATTCCATATGTTTCTATCCTGCGATAACGACTGCACTGTAAAAACATTAAGTTATAAAATCGCTCTGCGATTTTATGAGACGAATGAACTTCTGAGGTGCTTCACTTTACAATACATCTATGACAATCCGACGGGTTCTCATACTTGCCCCCACTGTCCTCATCCTTTTCCTGGTCCATTCCTATTTCTGGGTGCCTTCCTACGAAGAGCAGACACGCGGCAACCCCGATCGCCTCAATGAATACATAACGGCTTCCATTGGTGATGCCAGCATTTTGAACCCGATCCTGTCGGCGGATTCGGCCAGCAGCGATATCAACTCCATGGTATTTGAGGGGCTCATTGACAGGGATGAGGAGCTACGCTTCAGAGGACGCCTGGCCACCTCCTGGGAGATCTCTGAAGAGGCATTCTTTTATGTGAATGAGGATGCGAGTATCCCGGGTGTGGGAAGGGTAGGGGCCCAAGAAGTGGTGGCCCTTCTCCGGAGGGCCAGGGCCGGAGAGTTTCCAGTCAACCCTGAACTTAAGGCCTCCCTGAGCAATATCACCAAGATTTCTGTGATTCATGCCAAGGATTTCCTGGTAAGGCGGTATGAAAAGAAAAAAGAGGAGGACAAGAAACACGCAGAGGTGAAGATCCGGGTTTCGGCACCGGCCAGGATCAGGCTGGTCCTAAATTGCGTGGATCAGGATCTTTTTCAAAACCTCTCACACATCCTCGGCCAGGATTATTTTAGCAGCTTCAATGGGCAGGGTTATGTCGGCGTGGATGATGAAAGGTGGCAAGAAAAGCATGCAGGGTATGCTGATGAAATCCTGCCGGCCACTGAACACAATCCGATTGTGGTGTTTCACCTTCGTCCAGGTGTCAAGTTTCATGACGGGCACGTATTTGATGCCCAGGATGTCAAGTTCACGTTTGAGGCGATCATGAATCCAAAGAATCTCTCCCCGCGTATAGCAGACTACGAGCCGGTCAAACGTGTAGAAGCCATCGATCCTCTGACGGTGCGCATTGTCTATAAACGGCTTTATTCTCCAGCCCTGGGGACCTGGGCCATGGGGATACTACCCGAGCATCTTCTGAATGATGAAGCCCTGAAAAAAGAGGCCATCCGTCTTGGGAAAGACCCGGAAAAGTTTTCCATGCGGCAAAGCAGCTTCAATCGTCACCCTATTGGATGCGGCCCTTTTGTCTTTCGGGAGTGGAAATCGGATCAGTACGTTATCCTGGATCGCTTTGACAACTATTGGGAAGGTCCCCCGAACTATAAGCGGTATATCTATCGGATCGTGCCGGATCTCCTGACCCAGGAGATGGAGTTTTATGCGGGCACGATCGACAGTTACAATGTACAGCCCCATCAGGTCGAGCGTTTAAGAGACGATGCGAGGTACCAGAATTTTTCGGGACTTTCATTTGGCTACACATACATCGGCTATAACATGAGGCGCGAGCCGTTCAATGATACGCGTGTACGCCGAGCCCTCAGCATGGCGATCGATGTGGACAAGATCATAGAGTATGTTCTCTACGGTCAGGGCGGGCGCATCACCGGGCCTTTTGTCAAACAGACCGATTACTATAATCAAGTCGTCAAGCCTATCCCATATAATCCCCGGGCCGCCTTAAGACTCTTAGAAGAGGCAGGCTGGAGGCGAAACAAGGAGGGATGGCTTGAAAAAGATGGAAAGAGGTTTCAGTTTACGCTCATTACAAATAGTGGCAACGATCTCCGGAAAGCAGTGCTCGCCATCGCCCAGGATGCCTGGAAGCAGATCGGCATTGACGTTCGGACCGATCTTTTGGAGTGGTCGGTCTTCATCCAGGAGCGTGTGGATAAGGCTGATTTTGATGCCCTGATCCTCGGCTGGGTCATGGGTATTGAACCGGACCTCTATCAGATATGGCATTCGAGCCAGATCCATCCGTATCAGCTCAATTTCGTGGGGTTTAAGAATCGTGAAGCCGACGATCTGATCATCAAGATCAGGCAGGAATATGACCATGAGCGCCAGGCGGCATACTGCCACCGCCTCCACGAGGTCATTGCCCGGGAGCAACCGTACACTTTTCTCTACGTGGCCAAATGGACGGCCATCCTGGACAAGCGGATCGTGATAAAGGAGACCGACCGCCAGGGCAAAGTGGTGTACAAGATGATCAAGCCTACAAAGACAGGAAACTTTACCTTCTACTTTAATAAATGGATGAAGCTTCCAGAGGCGCCCACTTTCGCAAAGCAGGGATAATTGAGTTGAGTAGTTAACGACTCAACAACTCAACCATCCCCTAAAAGGGACTCAATGATGTTATCATTTGTCGGTCGAAGCATTATTCAAAAGATCATCACCCTGTTTTTTGTCTCTATTGTATCTTTCTTGATTATCCACCTTGCCCCGGGCAAACCCAGCCAGGTGGACCCCCTCAACCCCAAGTTTACATCCGAGATTGTCGAACGATTTCGCAAGGAATTTCATCTGGACAAGCCCCTTCATGTCCAGTATGTTTACTTCTATCGAGATCTTCTTACAGGAAAGACCGTTTCATGGAAGGATAACCAGCCCGTACTCGGAAAGATCTGGGAGCGATTTCTCAATAGTCTTCCCCTGTTCATTGTGGGCACCATCATTACCTGGACCCTCTCTTTTCCCATAGGAATACGTTCAGCCATTTTCAGAGGTGGATTCTACGATCGCAGCGCCACATTCTTCTCTTATCTCTTGATTTCCATTCCCGGTTTCTTTTTTGCCTACATCCTAATCATCTTTGTAGTGACCCACTTCCACGTACCAGTGATCGGGTTGAAAACTTTCGGGATTGGAGGCGCTTCCTGGCCCAGTCTGATCATGGACAGGGTCTGGCACTTGTTGCTGCCATCTGTCCTTGGTG
>JAQYWL010000125.1 GCA_030145035.1 Desulfobacteria bacterium
ATATCGGTTATTATCATTTCATCAGGCTGACCGCAGCATGTTATACCTGTTGTGGTTTCCGCTAAATTCATCTCCTCAAGCGCCGAATAGATATCTTGAAAATTACGGTAGGTTTTTAACATCACAATATTGTCTGCCTGACCACCAAACCTCCTTAAGTGTTCACCGCCTTTTGCCCCTGAAAGAACTAAGAGAGACTCCTCTCCTTCGGCCAGTGGGAGATCGATTAAGGCTGCCGCGGCCTGGTAAGATGCGATACCCGGAATTGTCTCGATCTCAACATGTGGCGCAATCTTTTTCATCTCCCGAATAACATATCCGTAAGTTGAATAAGTCAAGGGATCTCCCAGTGTAATAAAAGCTGCGTCTTTTCCCAGTTCAAGCTCTTTTATAATTGTGGCAGCGTTTTGTCTCCAGCATTCTTTTAGAATTTTGCTGTCTCTCGTCATGGGAAAGGAAAGCCTGATCACCGGAGTCGTTTCGGGAAGATGATAGCGGGCAATCTTCATAGCAAGACTGTGACTGTTTTTGCTTGAAGATGCTGCAAAAATGGTGTGCACGCTGCCAAAAATACGAACCGCCTTCAACGATATGAGTTCCGGATCGCCAGGACCCACCCCGACTCCAAAGAATCTACCTGTTTTTTGTTTCATGATTTGCCTTCTTCACTCTTCGAAAAATAGTTCTTGACACAAAATTTGCTACATATCGTCATTCCCGCGAAGAGCCTGCCCCAGCGAAGTGAGGGGCGGGAATCCAGTTTGTTAACGAATCCTATTATATAAATCATTCCACTGGGGATTCTTTTCTTCTATCAACCGTAACTTCCATGCTCTTCGCCATTTTTTGATTTGCTTTTCTCTGGTAATTGCGCTTTCAGCATTGTCGTGAACCTCATAATAGACGAGTGTCTTTACGCCGTATTTTTTACTAAATACTTCGACCATATTGTGTTTATGTTGCCATACCCTTTGTACCAAATTGGAAGTCACCCCGACGTATAATGTACCATTTGGTTTGCTTGCCAATATGTAAACATAAAACTGTTTATCCATAGAAATCTCTATCTGGATTCCCGCCTTCGCGGGAATGACGGGACGACAGGCAGTGCAAGTACTATCTCAAAGCAAGCTTAATGAGGGCGTTTACTACGCTGGCCGCTACCGTAGTCCCACCTTTACGCCCCATACTTGAAATGAAGGGTGTACTGACTTTCACGAGAGCCGCTTTGGATTCAGCGGCATTTACAAAACCGACGGGAAGTCCGATGACCAGAGCAGGGTGTGCAACGCCTTGTTCCAGTAGCTCCAGGAGCCTAAAGAGGGCTGTTGGGGCATTTCCAATGGCGCAAATACCATCTTCCATAAAGGGAATGGCGTGGCCAACCGCTGCTGCCGCTCGCGTGGTCCCGGCCTTTTTTGACTCTTCAATAAGGCCTGCTTTATTCAAAAAGCACAGCACCTGGACGCCAAAGGATTCCAAGTCTGCTTTACGAATTCCCACCCTGAGCATTTCAGTATCGGTAATGATATTTTTGCCCTGCTTGATAGCCTCAACGCCTGCCCGGATGGCCTCGGGATGAAATCGAACCGTCTGGATATAGTCAAAGTCGGCTGTGGTGTGTATCATTCTTCTGACTATGCTCCATTGGTCAGGGAGAAAACCGTGCTTTCCGGCTTCCTCGTCTATAATCTTGAAGCTTTGCTGTTCAATCTCGTGTGGTTTCATTTTTATGTTGTATCTTCTCAATGAGCTGTGGTACATCCCCTGGTACACAAATTTTCTGGATTCCCGCCTTCGCGGGAATGACGGGCAATAAGACACCACGCCCATGGTGTAGTCATTCCCGCGAAGGCGGGAATCCAGGAGTCAATGGCCCGACTTGTTGGGATATTACCTACTGGGATATTACCTATGTTTCCAGCAAAGGGAAACAAAGTTCTTGGCAACATCAGGGTTACTGCCAAAATGCAGATGCACATAGCTTCCCAACGTATTGTGGATCAGAAACCCTTCTCTGTGAGCATCCTTGCCTGCACGATTCGCAATGGTATATGCGAATTTAACACCCGCCGACTCATCAATCATTTCGGAATAATGGAATTCATGCCCGCGAATGGTTAGTCCGGGAGCGCCCAAAGGGCAGGAGGCAGCCAGCGAAACCTCTCTATACCCCAAAGATTTCAGGCGTCCAAGCATGCGTACTGCAAAAGGATAAAGGCCCACCATTGGATAAAAGATCCCATCATCGTTTTCAATCCCCTGGCAGAGAAACATGAGCCCTCCACATTCAGCATACACAGGAAAATCTCTTTCTGTCAGACCTTTAATTTCGGTCCTCAGGGATACATTATTCGACAATCTCCAGGCAAAAAGCTCAGGATACCCGCCGCCCAGATAGAGCCCGCTGATTTCCTCTGGCAGGCGTTCATCCCGGAGGGGCGAGAAGAAGACAAGCTCAGCCCCAAAGGATTCGAGTATTTCCAGATTGTCCTGATAGTAAAAGCAAAATGCCTCATCCCGGGCCACACCTATGCGTACAGGGTACAACTCACCCGGATCTTGGTGTTTTTCAGATGCTTTTTCGGGAACATCCGGAAGATTCCCTAAGATGGTATCCAAATCGATGGACTTTTCCATTAGGTCGGCAAGCCTGTCAACATAATCCGGCGACAGCGGATTTTCATCACTCGTGACCAGACCGAGATGCCTTCCCGGCAGTTCTAAACGAGGCTCTCGTGGCAGTCCGCCAAGAAAGGGCATCTTCACGCTGTCAGTCACAGCCTCTCTCAGGTACTCCAGGTGGGTAGAGCTTCCGACACGGTTAAACACGACCCCCGCAAAATCAAGGTCTTTATCAAAATTTTCAAACCCGTAGATCAGGGCGGCCGCGCTCCTCGCCATAGACCTTGCATCCACTACCAGGGCCACAGGGAGCCGGAGCCATTTAGCGATCTCGGCCGTTGAACCAGCCTCACTCTTGCCATCGTAGCCGTCAAATAAACCCATCACGCCTTCCACAATGGCAATATCAAAGCCCCTTGCATGTTTTTGGAAAACGTCTCTGTTGTAACCATCTGTAAGCATCCATCCATCCAGGTTTCTGCTGATAACGCCACAGATCTGACTGTGGTAACCCGGGTCTATAAAATCCGGCCCCACCTTAAAAGCGCAGACATTTAAGCCGCGCCTCTTAAAAGCAGCCATAAGACCAAGAGCAACGGTAGTCTTTCCTGCCCCACTATGGGTTCCGGCAATGACCAGGCCTCGCATACAGGTATGGCATGAAATCATGAGACATCCTTATGCAAAAAATTGGCGGCACAGCTTAGGTATTTAACAAAATTTTATAAGGTCCAACGAACGTCTTAACCTGTCGAGAAAAGATTCTCGAATTGCTTCATAAAAGCCAAGTCCTTTATGAAATCGTTCTCCCTGGTGTTGAACGGTCAGGCATTCCACGCTAAACCCGATTTCTTCCAAACGGTTTTTATAACTGTCCCCTTCCCCCAGAAGGTCTTCCTCTACATGGCGTCCGGCAACATACATGAACGGTATGAGGCGGGCCCTCAACCTGCTTTTGCCTAGCCATCTAAATACGCCTTCCCTGTCAGGGATTCCTTCGACTGAACAAAAAGAAACATTGCTAAATCTCCGGGACAGGAGGTGGTCAAGCCCTAAGTAAACAATATTTGCCGAATCGTCAGACAACGGCGTGCCGTGTGCAACGAGCAAATTGATCCCATCTTCAGGAGAAATAAAATCCTTTGAAATAATATCCAGTACCTCTTCAACAAAATGCCACCGATGCAACAGCGTCTCCCCCACCAGCGCCCTGAGACCGGGAAACGACTGACACGAATCTGCAAGAACATCGTATTCCGTTCCGGGAAAGATCAGAAGGGGCTGAACAACTACCCTGGTAAAGCCTCGTTGTTCAAGCGATGCCAGGGTTTGCAAGATTCCCGGATCTCCTGTTTTTTCCCGGATGATTTCCGATGTAAACGCCCATGAAACATCGTAATCTTTGAACTCATTACGCACCAACTTATCGAGTAGTTGGTAAACAGCCTTGCCTCTTTTCGTCGTACCAAAGGCAGTAAGAACAATAGCCGGAAGCTCCTTAAGCTTTGTTCGGCGTCTATACTTTTTGATGTGCATAACCATCTCCTGTCCTACTTTAGAACTTAGCTCCGCTCCGCAATTGGAATACTGGAATAATGGAATGGTGGAATATTGGGCACAATTGTTATTTGTTAATTGTTAATTGTTATTCGAATAACTTATAACCAATAACGTATAACGTAGATGTCTGGCACAGAAAACTGCCACCGAAAGATAAATGATTACAACCGGTTGTAGAATTTCCGAGACGTGCAATCATATCTTCTTCCTCCACCCAACGGCCAAAAGGGCCAGGAAACCAATGACAATGGCCATCACTACCCATGACGAACCCGAGGCGGTTACTTTTGTATCTTCCGGTTTTTCGTCCACCATCTCAAAGCCTTCAATCTTTTTCCCTTCGGTTTTGGCTTTGACGCTCTCTTCTTTTTGAATCTCTTCGATAGTCTTTTTTAAACTCTCCTGGATTTTTTGGCGCGCCGCCTCATTTTTTTCCTGGGTCCTGCCGGTTGCTTTTGCAATTACCATTTTGAACTGGTCTAACTGCTGGGGCGTAAGCAGGCCATACAGAGAAATAATATTTGCCACAAACTGCTGGAGCATAGGGTTGTTGCATGTATGCTCGCAGCAGGCAACGCCCTTTTCCATGACGTTCAGGGCATAGGTTCTGGCCAGTTTTTTCTTCATTTCTTCCGGCGCCTTCCAGTATTTTTTACGGTCTGCTTCCAGCATCCGGGCAGCTATGGATTGCAGTGCCCATGGGTTGTTCTTGTCAAAAAACTCTTTAAGATCCAGGCCGTATTTATCTTCGATATAAACATCATGAATCTGTTCCCACTTAGTCTTATCAATGGCAAAGGGAGTAGTTACCTGCCAGCCCCACATATATTCCACGAATTTATCTATCTGTCTGGCCCCTGCATAATTATCCTTCTTCATCCCCGCAATCCATTTAGGATTCAAATAACGGGAGCGCAGTTCTTCCCCAATAGTCCTCTCAATATCTTCAATATGAGCAGCATTAGGATTTCTCTGGTCAGAGAGCACAACATCGGGATATTCTCCGCTCAATCTTTTTACGGCCAGGGAAAGGCCGCCTAAATATTCATACGTACCATCAGTGTCCAGAACCCCAAAGAGGTTGCTGGACCTTGTGTGCATGGTAATCTTTACATCCTCCAGATTTTTTTTATAGACGGATTTCAGCGGCTTTCCCCAGACACCTTTGCCGTATGCAAAAGAAACAAAATTTATAAAAACATCAGCAACCTCATCATCGCTTTCCCAGAGGCCGCTATTGGCAATGAGGTCATCTATTGGTGTTCCATAGCTTCCTGGTTTAGCAGAAAATACTCTTATCTTGCTTAAGTTTTCTGCCTCTTCTTCGCCGTATCCTTTCTTCAAAAGATAGCCTTTTATTTTTTTGCTGTGTTTGGCGATAAAATTCTCCACGTCCTTTAACTGGCTTGCCTGCCGCACAGCCTCATCTAAAAGAAGAATAATATTGGGATAACAGTCTCTAAAAAGTCCCGAAGACTGCAGATGAACATCTATCCTTGGCCGACCAAGCACTGCCCCGGGAATTGGCTCAACACCGATTACTTTATTGCTCTTATCCCAGACAGGTTTCATTCCAAGCAGATAAAGCGCTGTCCCTACTTGAGTCCCTTCATTACGCTGCAACTCTATACTAAAGAGGACAAGTCCGATTTTGTCCGGATACTCTCCTTTTTCATTTAAATATTTTTCTATCATCTCTTCGGCCTGCTTTTTCCCCAGGACATAGGCATCCTTTGAAGGAACCTTTGCCGGGTCAAACCCATAAAAATTTTTCCCAGTTGGGATAGCTTCGGGATTTCTTAAAGGGTCATTTCCTTCACCCGAAGGAATGTATTTGCCTTTTAGACCGGCAATGAGCCGGTCTATCTCCAAATAACACATGCCCAATTTTTTCTTAATTTCATTCAGATAGAGATCCTCATTTCTTTCCTTAATCAACTGGCTGAATTCTTTCAATGACTCCCCTTCCGGAGAAACACCAAAGGTGTGCATGCCATAAGGTACATTAGCTTCCTGCAATTCAAGCAAATAATGCTCAATCTCCTCTACCGCCTCTTCGTTTATTTCTTCAAGAAGAAGGTCCTTATCCAGACCGAGTTTTTTCACTAGGGTCTTAATTCTTTTGAACTTCTCTTCAGCCAGTTCAACACTGCGAGTAAGGGCATCGTTGTATTCATTTATTAAAACAGCCAGGTCCCGATACTCCTCATAAGCCCCCGCCTTTTTCATTGCCGGAATAAGATAGTCAATAATCACTCCCCGGCCCCGGCGTTTGGCCTGTATCCCTTCGCCAATATCATCCATAATATAGGGATAAAGATTGGGCATATCCTGGATAAGAACTTCGGGAGGGCAGGACTGGCTGAGACCTGCCTGCTTACCGGGAAGCCATTCATGTGTGCCGTGTGTTCCCAGGGAAACAATAGCATCGGCCTTAAATTCATGCTTCAGCCAGAGATAAAAGGCGGTGTATTGATGATGAGGCCAGAGTTGTGTAGAATGATATAGTTTCATTGGATCGTCACCCCAACCCCTTGAGGGCTGTGGAAGAATAATAACATTCCCCAAATCTACATAAGGAATAATAATCTCGTTATCCTTAATCATAATCTTTGAATCTTCTGCTTTGCCCCATTCGGCTTCTAATTTCTCCTTGTAGTCCTCGTATATCTTCTTACACCATTCTCGATATTTGGCCACAGATAGGCGGATAACCCGTTTGCTCATGATCATCTCATCAAGTTCACCCGAAGCCCAGGAGCCAATATTACGGCCGCTTTTTAAAACAAGGTTTTTAATCTCTTCTTCTGAAGGAAGTTTTCCATCTATTCGATAGCCTTCCCCGCGCATCCTCTTTAAAATCTCTTCCAGACTGCGGAAGAGATTAAGGTATGTCGCTCCTACATTTTGTTTACCCGGAGTGTGGTTCCAATAGATAATGGCAATCTTTTTATCCTTATTTGCTTTTGTCTGCAAGTTCCTCCACGCCTTTATCCGCTTGATGAAAAATTCAATATTTTCTGCAATAGGTTTATGTACATAAACTTCTTTATCAGTGCGTTCATCTTTCAAGGCTACCTTTCCGCCTAAAACAGAAGGTTCGATTAACCCACTAAATTCCGGGTTGCATATCACAGACGAAATTACCATTGGGCCCAGCCCCTGGCTGGATTCTTTCCATTCGGAAATAGACTGGAAGGGTATTCTAATGACGTTTAGAAGGGGAACTCCCAATTTCATTAAATATTCCCTTGTTTTTTCATCATCGAGAGCAGCAAATTTGAAGGAAAGAGCTGCAATTAGATTAACCCTGGATTTTCCCTTTTCATCAAAAAAGAATCTTTCTAGAGCAAGACATGATGGATAGGAATAAACAGCAAGGACATTAATATTATTCTTTTCCAGATTTTCTATAAGCGAACTTACAATCTCTCCTACATCTCCCGGAAAAACATAATTAGAAAAATCTGGTATTCCAACCCAGAAGCCATTTTCTTTATAAAGTCCTTTTTCTTTATACCAGGAAAAATATTCTTTGAAGCTTGTAAAGATTTTATCACTTTTAGGATGAAAAATACCCATTTTAGGTAAAGCCTGCGGCTCTCCATAGTTAATGTCAAGACCGCAATCACGATTAAGAAGAAAAAGAAGGAGATTTTTTACATTTTCTTTAGTGGCAGGATCATAATACTGTGTTACCTCAGGGTCAGATAAGATTTTGTCTGATTTTATTGCGCCACGAACACCATAGACCTTTGTCTTTTCAAAGTTCGCATTTTTCAAGACATATTCCGCGAGGCTGCGATACATAATATCTACAAAGATAATCTCAGACTGAGCGATAATTTCCCTGTTAATATTCGCAGTTTCAACGTCCTCGTTGGTATAAAGGAAAAAATTATAGGAGTCGGCTGCTTCAGGTATTTTAACCACCTCGGAAATAGCCTTGCTTGCTTTATAAGAATCAGATACGCCTACAACTATAGCTATCTTTTCTTTCTCTTTGGCGAGACCCGGAAAAGCTATTACCATCAGAATAAAAAAACAAATGCCGAGCCTCCATATCTTTTGTGCTCTGTTTTTTGTTTCCCGAGCTTTGAGCTTTGAGCTTTGAGCTTTGAGCTTATTCTTCCGGTACATAGATCATTCTTCCATCCTTTAACTGATAAGCTATTCCTAATCTTATTCC
Source organism: Desulfobacteria bacterium (assembly GCA_030145035.1). GTDB lineage: Bacteria > Desulfobacterota > Desulfobacteria > Desulfobacterales. The sequence continues at coordinate 8,375 of JAQYWL010000125.1, forward strand.
TTCTTCTCCGCCCACTTTCCTGTCAGTAACCTTCTCTACCTTAATCTCTTTACCTGTTTTGGTGATAATCTCCATTCGGCCCTCTTCATTCTTTTTCACAATAGTAATCTCACTCTTTTCAGAGAAGAAATCGAGGACCTGGTAGGTTGCCATAAGGGAAAGGAGCAATGCCACAATAAATACCAGGGCTACATCAAAAAGATTCGCCACTCCGTGGAGAGGCTCTTCCTGTTTTGCGCTGAACTGTCGGCCCAGCCGTCTTCTTTTCAGATATTTCAAGTTTTTTCTATTCACTGACTGCTGATCACTGGTCACTGGTCACTATTTTTAGTCATAGCTTCTGTTATCAGTTCTATATGGCGCATATCTTCGGTTACCCACTGTTGTCTAACTACTGAGAAGAAATGGGCTGTAATCCCCAGAGCCAGACCCACCACTGTGGTGGTAAAGGCAAGAATCAGGCTGGATGAAAGTTGGGCCATATTACCCTGGGCCAGCCCGGCCAGGCCGGTGCCCATCGGGATGAGGGTGCCCATCAGTCCCAGGCTCGGCCCGATACGAACTACCAGGCGAATCTTATCGACTTCCTTAACCAGTGAATACTCCTTTTTCTGAATCAGGTTTTCCACCCGTTCTTCTTGAAACGAGCGGTTATCGCGGACAATGTCGGCCAGTTCCTTGGTGTAGTTGCCTATATGAAGGGGCAGGTTTTTCACTATTTCGGCAGGAAGCCCACCCTCTCTTTGAATTATCTCCAGAGAATCACTTACCAGGCTATTGAACCGAAACTGTCTCCGTTTTACCCATTCAGCCAAAAAGCCTCCTGCATATATTATCAGCCAGAGGCTTAGAAGAATCAGCATGATCACCACCGGGCAAAGAAGGGCAGTCGAAATAGTATAGAGGATGGTTTGAAATACAGGGAAGATATTCACTTAAACCTCCAATAATTTCTGATGAATCCGATTCCTCCCGCAAAAAGAACAAGAACAACAAGGACGGTTGTCTTGAAAGAATCCACCCGGCTCATCGGATTGTTGGAAGAGGCCATGGCAAAAGCGGCCTTTATCTCCGGATATATGGGAGCTATGATAACCGTAATAAGAAAATAGAGAGAAACCAAGGTCATCGCCAGGCCCAAGAATGAACCGCCGGAGCCGATTTCTTGACGGAAAGGGAATGTAATACCGATGGTCACAATAATAATCCCGCTAAAAATGACAAAGAGGATCAGCGTAGTCAGGAGGGGGGAAGGGGTAAGAAGAGAATAGGCCAGAGAAAGGTTGAGCAGGATAACCGTAGCGCATACAGGGCAGGGCAAAATGAGGATCAAACCGGCCTGATAGGGATGTTTGATCTGTTGGGCCGGTCCTTGAAGGAGTAGTTTTATACCCCAGAAAAGAAGGCCCGCGGCCACAGCTAAATGTAAAAGCATGCCATACCTGAGCATATTCATGAACTGATCTAAATAGTTTAATAAACTGAAACGGGTGATCAGGTAGAACAGGCCGGAAAAAAGGACCAGATAAGCAAAGAGGGTTCCTATCAGAAAGATTATTTTTTTTCGGACAGAGATAGCCCGGCTATATATCTGTGCACCAAGCCCCAGACCAACCTTTATCCCAAAGACAGAAAAAGCTACCAGAACACCGCTTATCCATAGTTGGTTGAGTGTTGTCACTTAATCCTCCCTTGGTCTCATTCTCTAAAAATGATAACTCACACCCGCTTCTATGTATCTTCCGTCCTGTACGTAGTAGGCGTTCTCAGGTTCACCGTTTGAAGCAAGTCGGCCCGTTGCGTTCTGAACATTTTCAATCTCTTCATCAAAGATGTTTTTTCCGAGCAGCCATAATGTCCAGTGTTTTAAGCTATAGAAAATTCTGGCATCAATTGTAGTTTTTGATGGATATTCAATTCGGTTCATATAATCCACGTAATACGACCCATAATAATTGATATCCATGCTGCATTTAAGGCCTTCCAGCGGATAAAAATCTATTCCGGCCACATATGTATACCGGGGATTGTGGATGATATTATATCCCTCAAGATTCTTTAAGACCCGCATATTTGACGGATGGTCATAAACACGCATTTCACCCTTTGTCCATTTAGCATCGAGACAGGTTCCGGAAAACCGATAACCGAACCAGGGAAATACTCGTCCATCCGCCTCCAGCTCAAGACCTTTGATCTCTGCTTCACCTATGTTTTTCATCCCTTTCCAGGTTGAATTTTCGTAATAATTGGCAAATTTATCTTTATATTCAGTGAAAAATCCGGTCAGGCTGATGTTAAATGCCTTTTTAACCATATGCCTGTACCCCAGTTCATAGGTAAGAGTCTCCTCGGGTTTGAGGTCCTCCGGCCGGTTCAGATCCCCGCCACTTTCTGCGGCCCAGGCATAGTAACGAGGCGTGGGAAACCAGAAGTTTCTCCCAGCGGAAACATAGATGTTAGCCCTGTCACTAAAGTGGTAAGAAGGGGCAACAGACCAGCCATACATGGTCTCGTCCTGGTCAACCCTATTCGGAACCTTGTCTTCGAATGTAACCCCGGCTTTATCCACCCGTCCTCCGATCTTGAGGCCCCAGCTCTCCCCCAAAAAAAAGTCATTATCCCAAAATAGGCCGTATTGTTGTTCATCAATATCAAGATCATGTGCAGCCGTGCTTTTTGTTGGATCCAAAGGGTATGTTCTGCGCTGACTAAATTCGATATCTTCTATGTTTAAACCAATAGTCGGAGTATAACTGACACCTCCAAACTCAAAATTATAGCCCCCTGACATTGTAAAGGTATATGTATCCTGGTCTTTGTTATCGATTTCACCACGCGAAGCGCTTGTCGAGGTAAACAGGTCGTGATTGTCTATATACGTTTCCTCATAATTGGTATACGAGAGAACCGAATCCATAAAAAGCTCCAAATCTTTATGGGAAAACTCAAGGGCATAGCTTGATACATCCTGGACTTTTTCACTATGCCAGACCAGCCTCGTGTCTGTTTCGCTCTCTGGGAAATGAATGTTCCGCCGATAATTTTGCAACTGATAATCATATTTCCAGAGGCCATATGCAGTGTCATGTTCATTTTTTAGAATATTGCCGCTAATGCCGAGACGGGTTTGTTCAGACAGGTTGTAGCCCAATTTCAAAAGGCCGGATGTTCTGTTTTGCTTTTCCTCTTCATATCCGTCCGTGCTGTAATTTGCGGCATTCAAAAAATAATCCCATTGATTCATCTTGCCGGATAATCCCGCATATTCATTATGAGTATTCCATGAACCGTAAGAGCCCGAAACGTCGAAGTCAATGGGCTTATCTTTTTTGCCTTTTTTGGTAATGACATTGATAACACCCCGTGCAGAACCGGGACCATAGACAATTCCGGCAGACCGAAGGACCTCGATTCGTTCGACCTGAGAGACAGGTATGAAACTGAACTGATCAAACCTGTAATCACCTATCTTCTGGGGAATCCCATCAATAAGTATTACAGGTCCTCCAGCCATGGAGCCCTGAATGCCGCGTATGGCTATGGCATCATCTTTAGCACTTACATCTATAACACCGGGTAGTTTCCTGAGGGCTTCAGCAATATTTTTCGCGCCCATTTCTTCCAGTTCCCCGGCTGTTATAATGGAAATACTCATTGGTGTGTCCAGCATCTTCATTTTATGCGTGGCGGTCACAACAACCTCTTCCAGCTCATATACCTCTTCATCTCCATTTTGGGCCAATGCCCGGTTTACCGATGCGAGAACCAACAAAAAACCACAAAATAAAACAGCCAAGAAAAAAAATAAGATAGAGCGTTTCATCTTTTTATCATTATCGCTCATATGAATCTAAAATTTTTCCAACAATGACTCCAGCTTTCTTCTCCCCGCCTCTGTATCGCAATTTTGTGTTTCCACCCACTCCCTTAGTTTGTCCATAGCCTGTCCGGAGTCGATGGTTTCCCGGGCCTTTTCAAAGCCCTCCTTTAAACTCCTCGCCTCGTCTGCCACATAGAATATGGGGGCTGCATTGAGACAAATGGTATCGTATCGCCCTCCCGTATCATTTCCGGCAAAGATCCTTAACAGTCTCAATGCCTCCTCCTGCTGGTCAGACTGACTCAATATCTCCTGTTCTGCCGGCCTTGAGTGGATGCCTGCCTCCTCGGGCAGAAGGATATATGTAATGATCTTTCCATCTTCGAAAAGTTCTGCAACAAAGTTTTCTCCAAGAGGGGAAAGCTCGTCCATGCCCCTGGAACCATCCTCGTTTAAGCCGTGAAACACCATAGCCCTTTTGTAACCTATCTCCTTCATAGTCTGAATGGTAGGCTCAACCATTTATTTTGCATAAACTCCCCTTACCCCGTGGCACGGATTTGCCGGGTTGGCCAGAGATGCCGCTATGTTCAGTATGCTGCCGAAGCACATCTGCGAAAGGATCCTGAACAGGGCATGCGGGTGAACACAGGGACTCATGCCGTTGAAGAGACCGATTCCTGCCTTTTCAACGCTTTTTTGTACTACCTCCGCCTCGCAATCCACATCTATTCCCAGTGCCTGAGCGATATCCACGGTTCCGCAAAGAGAAGTAATGGCTCTGGCGCCATGCCTGGCAAGATAAATGCCTCCGGCCGCTGCCACAACGGCAGCTCCGGTGCTGATATTAAAGGTCTTTATCCCGTCCATGCCGGTACCACAGTTTTCAAGCGCGGGTTTAGGGGTATGCAGTGACACCTTCACCGTGTCCAATTCATAGATGGCCTCCCATGCACCTGCGATCTCCTGAGCCGTAGGCCCTTTGGAAGTAATCGCTGCGAGAAAGGCCCCCTGGTGTATTTCAGTCTGGTCGCCACTGAGAATTTCCATGAACAGGTCAGTTGCCTCTTGACGAGCAAGGTCTTTTCCTGCGATCAGCCTGTCGACAGAACTGCCGAAGTTTTTTAACTTTTCCATTCTAAACCTCCACCACTGTTTTCATACCCTTTCTTGACGCTGTATATTCGAGTCCTTCCCAAATCCGGTCCAGGTCGACTATATTGGTCACCAGCCCTTCAACAGAGAGTTCTCCGGAAGAGATCATCCGGATCGCCTCGGCATTATGGGTGGCAGTAGAACCATAGGAACCCACAATGCGAATTTCTCCATAGTGTACAAAGTTGAGATCCAGCCGAACTTGGGATACATCGGCCGGGACTCCGCTAAAAAGGGAGACCCTTCCTCTGGGCGCCAGCAGTTTGAGAAGTGACTCGTTCAGCCCAACCTCTGAGCAGGCAAGGATCAGTGCATCAACACCGCGTCCTTTGGTTTCCTCCGTAACTACATGGAAGAGATCTTCTGTCTTAGCATCAATGATTCGGCACTCCGTTTTAAGAGCCAGCTCCCGGCGTCTTTGGTTTATCTCGGAAACCATTATTCTCTCTGCTCCCTTAAGCCTTGCCAAAAGGGCATGTAGATAACCCATTGGCCCGCCTCCAATGATCAGGGCGCTGTCTTCCGGCAGAAAACCTGCTAACTCCTGGGCATTGATGCAACATGCAACGGGCTCGGCCAACGCCGCCTGCTCAAAGGAAAGTCCTTCAGCAAGGGGGTTCAACGAACCCATAACAGGCCCTTCCAGGGGAACCGCCACATATTCAGCAAATCCCCCATCATGGGTAAAGCCAAAGATGCCTCGGCTCTTACATTGATTGTCCGCTCTCCTCTTGCAGGCGATGCAGTCGCCGCATCTTAGACCGGGGGCAAGCTGTACTCTGTCCCCTTCCTTGAATTGCTCGTTGTTACTCTCTTCCACGACACCCGAGACCTCATGGCCCAAAATCCTGGGATACACAAGCGCTCTGTGTCCCTTCTTAGACATCTTTACATCAGATGTGCAGATTCCGCAGGCCTTGACTTTTACAATAAGACCACCTTGCGGGCAGACCGGATCGGGAACTTCCTTAACCTCAAGCCTGCCTGGAGCTATGAGCAAGGCTGCCAACATATTACCTTTTCCTTCTTGATGCCGATTTCATCCATCTCCTCAACAAAAAATCCCCAGACTGATTGCTCAGCCTGGGGATTTCCCTTTTTTACCCTCAAACCGTGTTTGCGTCCAGGACCCGACTCGCGAGGCTCCTAGGACACTTGTTCTTTGTGGCAGGTCTTCTGGCTCCCCCGCCCCTTTAGCGACCTTCCCATCCCGATTAATTGGAACAGTGGTATGTAAATGCTTAAAGGGTTCCCTTTTCTTGATAAAAAAAGATAAGGGCGGGGTTACAGCGGCGGGCCCGCTCCCGATTTTAACGGGATTCCCTATTAAGCCCCGGAGGGCACCGGAGCCCTTTTATGCAAAAGTACCTGCTGGTGTCAAGAGGAAAATGTAAATCATGCACCCCTGGGAGAAGAGGCCAGGATAATGTACTCTATCGAATGGTAAGTGCCGAGACCAGGTGGAGGATCTCGCCTTCTGTGTAAAAGAAGATCTCATGGCCCATAACTTGGAGGCCGTGTTCCCCTTCCTGTACCAGCGGCACGATCTCGATTCGGTTGACATCCAGCCAGTTATTCCCAATCTGTAGTCGGCCAACGACTCCTTCCTTGGTAAGTTGATATTGAATATTGTAGGAATGGAGCACCCGTGCGACAAAATCATTTTTCTGCCGCGTGACGGTGGCTGCCCGGCGCTTCAAGGCACGGAGCTGGCCATAATTTTCAGAAGATGCCCACGGCGGTGCAGCCGCAAATGCCGCCAAGAAGATAATTGCGCTCAACACTAAAGCCCGACCCTTCATGGGAACTCCTTTCCTTTACCGGAGATTTTGTCATTTGAACTAATCTCCTTTAGTGTTTTGTGGCTTTTCGCCTTGAGAAGAAGCGTGATTAGTCCTCGGCTGTTTTGTTCCGGCTTCTCCTGGTTGGGGTGAGATAATGAGAGGATTTACCTTAATATTACATTCAATCTTCTTCAATTCGTCGCTCATCATCTCAAGGTCCGATATTTCAATGGTGGTGGCATGGTTTCCTTGCAAACCGACCTTAATATCGAACGTGAGATTCAGAATCGCAAAATCTTTACCTGCAATCCCCTTTGCCTCTGCCATAACGACAATGAGCCTGCCGGGCTTCTTGTCATTAATGATATGCATCAAGGAATCGCTGTGCTTTGTTTTGACACCCTTTTTGAAGGTGAGGATTTTGGGGTCGTACTTCATAATTAGTTTTAGACCAGCCAGGTTGTCGACCCGGTCAATCACGATCGGAACATCAACGGATTCACCAGTCCTTGCTTTGAGCCCCGGGATGTAGACCTCGGTTCCCCACGCCGTAGCGGTTCCAAAAATCGTAAGGTCGCAAAATGTACGCACAATTCAAGGCCCGCCTCGAAGATTTTGGAGAAAGTCAAAATGTCACGGATGTCCCCAAGTTTGTCACTACATATGGAAGAAACTGCTATGCAATCCTTCTCATCTTAAACCGCCGGAGTGCCATATAGTGTAATTGGCTACTCCGGGCCACGTAATCGAAACTTTTCTTCAATTTCCTAGGATTACTACACGGTGGTTCAACTAACTTCTTATCTCAGCCCTGAAACCTTCTGAAGGACATAAATGACTTCTTCCAATCCGATCTTTTGATCCCCATTGACATCTCCAGTGACTGTAAGATTCCCGCTGCCGGAATCCGCACCGCAGACCACGTGCAAGGCCAGGATGGCATCGGTATGGCGTCCTCTGGATTCCCCAAATTTTACGGCAACCCGGAAAGCCACTGGTAGGCCGGAGCGACCAGCATGAGTTGGTCTCCGCTTGATAGCAGCCGATATCCGTCTCCTCTGTTTGTGAGCTGAACTGCGGGTATGTTTAGGGCGCGTTGAAATTTCTTGAGATCCAAAGATGGCTTTGTCTCTGTCAGCTTAGTCTCTACCAGGAGAAACGGTTCACGTTCGTTAGCTATCAAGAAGTCCACTTCCTGCTGCTCTTTGTTTTTTATGAAATGCAGTGAAAACGATCCATAACCGATGTCATTCCATGCCGTTACTGCACGGCACAATTCCATGGCAACCATGTTTTCAAACCGGGCTGCAGGCTCTTTTATACGAGGGGCATCCCACAGATAAATCTTACGCTCTTTCTGAATGGCCCTCGCGATTTTCCGCGTCCATGGGAAAATGCTGAAAATCAGAAAGAATCTTTCAAAAACTGATAGCCAGCTTTGAACTGAATTGTAAGATACTCGTAAGTCACGGGCAAGAGACGGGATAGAAAGGGGGCTGCCCACCTTGGAGGGCAACAAATAATAGAGCGTCTCCACATCTCCAACAGATTTGATGCCCGTCAGGTCACGAATATCCTCCCGAATTAGTTGTTGCGAATAGGTATTCGACCACCGGCGGTAAGTCGTTACCCGGCTCGCCAAATATGGTTCCGGGAAACCGCTTTGCTCCGATAGCCGCGACCATATTTGTCTCAGCTCATCATTGCGCTCCGTGCTGATTTGCAACGGATCGTTCAGAAACGCAGCCATCGTTATGTTGCGCTTGCCCAGTTCGGCAATAGTAAATGGCCATAAATGAAAGAGAAAGTAGCGTCCAGCCAGCGAATCCCCACCTTTTTGATAGATATCCAGTCGTCCGCTTCCTGAGACAAGAAATTGGTATCTGTCATGGAATTGGTCGTAAATCCCTTTGAGGTAGTTTTTCCAGTCCTTGTATTTGTGGATCTCATCAAACACTATCAGCGGTGTTGATGCATCTTTCCGCTCGACAGATTCAAAAAAGCTGGGGTTTTCGAAAAGGCGGGTCCTGTGTTCAGGAATGTCCCAGTTGAAATAAAGATTATTCGCAAAAAAACGGGAAATAATTTGTGCAAGCGTGGTCTTGCCCGCCTGACGCGGTCCGGTGAGGAAGACCATGCTCTTGTCTGCAGAGAGATCCTCCCAAATTTTCATGTAAGGATTTCTGCTGTCCATGTGGACAATTATTCACAATAATGAAAAACAGTCAAGACCATTCTTCAAAATGCTGAAAAAT
>JAQYWL010000454.1 GCA_030145035.1 Desulfobacteria bacterium
TGGACTTTGCTCTGAAGCTTGCCACTATTATCTTTCACATGATAATGATCCTTTATTTTCTCCCGCGGCCAAGGCAAAACAAACCATATGGGAAATATTAAAGAAAAAAGGGAAAGTTGATGCTGAGCATATAAAACGGGCCAGCGAGATTGCATATACACAATGCAATCTGTGCCGTCGCTGCGTGATGTACTGTCCATTTGGAATCGACGTTGCATATATCATGTTAACGATGCGAAGGATCTGCCACATGCTGGGTGTTGTCCCTCAGTACATTCAGGATACAGCCCACAGCCATTCAGCCAGTTTAAACCAGATGTGGGTAAAGGACGATGAATATATCGACACACTTCAGTGGCAGGAAGAAGAAGCGCAGGAAGAAATTCCGAACTTACGAATACCCCTTGACAGGGAAGGCGCCGAGATTTTTTACTCTGTCATAGGTCCTGAACCCAAGTTTCGCCCGGGTCTTATTTATCAGGCTGCCATAATCATGAATGTTGCCGGTGTTGACTGGACAATGCCGGCTACTCCGGGATGGGACAACAGTGATATGTGCATGTATACCGGAGATCATGAAATGATGGCTCGTTTAAAAAAAGCCCACTTTGAGACGGCCATGCGGCTTAAAGTAAAGCGGATCGTAATGGGAGAATGCGGCCATGCATTCCGCAGTGTATATGATGTGGGTAATAGGTCGCTGGGGTGGAAAATGCCGCCCATACCCATAATACATGCAATCGATTTTTATTACGAATTGATCAAAGAAGGAAAGATAAAGATTGCCAACAAGTATGAAGAGCCTGTCACCCTCCACGATCCCTGCAATATTGTTCGGGGAAGAGGCCTTCATGAAAAGGCGCGTTATGTGGTTAACAAGATTTGTAAAAAGGTTGTCGAGATGCACCCGAATCGGGAACATAATTACTGTTGTTGTGCAGGAGGCGGGGTTATAAACTGTGGCCCGCCATTTAAGATGACGCGTGTTAACGGGAACAAAATCAAGGCAGAGCAGTTATTCGCTGCAAAGGCCAGAGGTGCAAAGGTCGTAATAGCTCCTTGCCATAACTGTCATGGCGGGCTTGAAGATATTATTCATCACTTCGGGCTTAATATGGAACTCTATTTTTTGAGTGATATCATATACAAAACCATGGAAAAACCGGAATAACCGTTTGGATAGGCTCATTAATATTGGAGGAGGAATCCTGATGGGAAAAATAAGAATGATGGTATATGTAGTAATAACCCTGCTAGTTTCCATATTTGTTGTGATATCCGGCCTCTCACAGGATGATGTAAAAACTGTAGAGGACAGCGCCTTTGAGGAGAAGATGAGACCTCCTGTACCTTTTCTGCATGATGAGCATAATGAAAAGGCAGAAATCGAGGAGTGTAATGTGTGTCATCATGTTTATGAGGATGGGGAAAAAGTTGAAGATGATTCTTCCGAGGACCAGGAATGTTCAGACTGTCATACCCTCAATAAGGGTGACAACCCTTTGTCGCTTGTAAAGATTTACCACCTTCAGTGCAGGGGATGTCATCAGGAAAAAAAGGCTGGGCCGATCATGTGCAGCGAATGTCATCCAAGATAAACACATAACTCGGATCCACAAGAGATTGAGAAGAAAATTTAACCCGAAAATTTCCAAACACTCCGCAAGGAGAGAAGCATACCATGATTGATCAAGAGACCAAACGACTTGCTTCTATTTTTGATGCCATGGGGCGTGGTGTTTATATCATCGAGGATGATTACACCGTGAAATTTATGAACAAGTCCAGCATTAGCGCTTTTGGAGAAGGCATAGGGAAAAAATGCTATCAGGCGATTGCTAATCGTGATGAGATATGTCCCTGGTGCAGGGCAAAAGAAGTATTTGAGGGAGAAACACTCCGCTGGGAGAACCACTTTCCACACATCAATAGGACTTTTGAAATTTTTGAACTGCCTTTGCAAACCGCTGATGGAACCATATCACACATGTGCATCTATCGAGACATTACGGAGGTAATAGAGCGTGAAAAAATGCTTCGCGCCTCGATAGAGGATTACAAGGAATTGTTTGAACATGTGCGAGTCGGAGTAACTATGAGTAGTAAAGAGGGTAAATATATCGAAGCCAATCAGGCTTTTGTTGATATGTTGGGGTACAGGAGCAGAGAGGAAATTTTTAAGTTAGATATAACCAGAGACCTTTATCTGAAACCTGAAGATCGCCGAAAATACCAGGAGTTGATTGATCGAAACGGTCACGTAATTGACTATGAAGTTGATTTGAAGCGCAAGGATGGAAAAGTGATCTCGGTATTGCGCACCGCTCACGCACGCTATGATCGAGAGGGGAATGTTCTAGGGTATGAAGGGGTCTGTGTGGATCAGACCCAAAGAAAAGAGATGGAGCGCCAGCTTAAGAAAGCCCATGATTTTCAAAAAAACCTTATTCAGGCCTCAATGGACGGAATTGTCGCCAATGACCGCGAGGGCAACCTCATCATTTTCAATGAAGGAGCCACAAACATATTTGGCTACACCCAAGAGGAGGCGCTTTCCAGGGTCCACGTCACTCAGCTCTATGTCAAAGGTGAAAGTGAGGCTAAAAAGATCAAAAAAATGATTTACAGTGGTGAGCACACCGATTCTAACCGTCTGATGAACTATGAAGTGGAGATTATAACCAAGAATGGCCAGCAGGTGCCAATCCTGTTCTCCGGAACAGTACTCTACGTTGATGGAGAGGAAGTAGCCACGGTGGGCTTTTTCAAGGATATGAGCGAGGTCAAGCGACTGCAACAAGAGCTCACAAAACGCTTTGAGTTTGAGCACAACCTTATTCATAGTTCAATTGATGCTATTGTTGCGTCGGATAAGAATAAGAACATCATCGTCTTCAACCAGAGGGCTGAGAACTTGCTGGGATATTCAGAAGAAGAGGTAATCAGAAAAAAGTATTTTGACGATCTTTTTCCGGCGGCCATAGTGGAAGAGATCAGGGAAGAATTGCTTTCTGAGAAATACGGAGGGAAAAATCGGCTGTTTCTCTTTGAGACATACAGTTTTGACAAAACAGGCAACAAGATCCCGGTCCAGCTCTCAGCAACAGTTATGTTTGATGAAGGCGAAGAGATCGGCATGGTGGGATTCTTCAGGGATTTAAGAGAGATTAGAAGAATGGAACAGCAGTTTGCCGATCAAACCCGGATGCTTCACGAGCACAAAATGATTTCCCTGGGCAGGCTGGCCGCCAGCGTTGTCCATGAGCTAAACAACCCCCTTGCAGGCATATTGAACTATATTCGTCTTATGATCAAGATTATTAATAGAGGCTCTCTGGACCAAAAAAACATAGAAAAGTTTCATAGATACCTGACTCTTGTTGAGAGTGAGACCCACCGCTGCTCCAAGATCGTTTCAAATTTACTCGCTTTCTCACGCAAATCTGAATTGGAACTTAAGGCAATGAGTATTAACGAGCTCCTGGAAAAATGCATTCTGCTGAGCCAGCACAAACTCATGCTTCAGAATATCCAGATCAAAACCGACCTGAATCCGGAGATTCCAGAGGTTTTTGGGGATTTTAATCAAATCCAGCAATGCGTTATAAATCTCATCTTTAATGCCATGGACGCCATGCCTGATGGCGGCGCCCTTACCCTGGCGAGCTCCTTTGATCCGGAAAAGGAGATGGTCAAAATAAAAATTGAAGATACCGGATGCGGTATTACCGACGAAGACCTTCCCCAGATTTTCGATCCATTTTATTCCACAAAGACAGAGGGAAAAGGGCTCGGCCTCGGGCTTTCGGTGGTTTACGGTATCATTGACCGTCATAAAGGAAGTGTCACGGTCGAAAGCGATCCGGGGAAAGGCACGGTTTTTACTATTAGCCTTCCGGCGGAGAAAATGGAAGATTAAGCGTTTGCGAAATTTGGGATAGCCTGGGAATAAAAGCAGGGAAATTGTTTATTGCTTTAGAATAGGGGAAATGTTAAATTTTATTTAAGTTTATACCGTTATCGTATTATTTGAACCGATCGCTCCTAGACCAAAGGAGGAACTATGTTTAAAAAAGTTCTTTTAGCTGCATCTCCAACAGAAGCCTGTGAACGTGCTGCGGACATGGCCTTTGCCCTGGCCAAGCAAAGCAACGCCAAATTATATATTTTTCACGCTTATGGCATACGCTCAGATGGGTGGGGTGCAATAGAACACATCGTGCCTTCCGGGAAGGTGGAAGAAATAAAAGGAGAAATAGATAATTACTACAAGGAAAAGCTCGAAAAATTTGGGGTTCAAGATTATACAATCGAAGTTGTTGCAGGAATGCCCCATAGCGAAATCCTGCGTTTCGCCAGAAAGAAAACTGCTGATCTGATTATTATGGGTCCCCATGAAAAAGAGACCGATGCAGACCTGCCAAAAAAATGGGGAATGGCCGGCAGTAGCCTCGAAAAAGTGAGCCAAAAGGCGCGCTGCCCCGTGATGGTCGTTTCCGAGCAAGTTCCCAAGATCTGGACTATGGATGCCCTTGGTGACCGCCGGGATTTTCGGATTCTGGTGGTGGACGACGAACTAATCGTTCGCGATTCAATCAAGGAGTGGCTTGAAGATGAAGGTTTTGCCGTGGATATGGCCGCATCAGGTCCGGAGGCACTGGATAAACTGTCAGCCAAACCATATCACCTGATGCTTACGGATATCAAGATGCCCGGGATGGACGGTGTGGAACTCCTTAAAAAGGCCCATAAACCCTTCCCTGATATGACCGTAATAATGATGACCGCCTACGCAACCGTAGAGACCGCCATAGAAGCCTTGAAGATAGGAGCCCTTGACTATCTCCTCAAACCATTTGACCCCGAGATTATGGTTGATAAAGTCTTTGAGGTATACCAGGATTTTGAGGCGACCCGATCGGTAAAAGTGACCTTCTCCAACATTGTCCTGGCCACGGACTTCTCTGAACCGGCTCATTATGCCTTCGATCTTGCCTCCAGTATGACCCGGTATTACAAAGCCAGGCTCCATATTTTTCACGTCCTCCCCATTGACGAAGGTGAAAATTCTCTAATATTAGATCAAGCTAATATAGAAAAAAGCATTAAAGATGCCACAGAAAAAATGAAAAAGAAATATGGCTCGGAATTAGAGGGGATTGCAGAATGTTCTTTTGAATCGTGGGAAGGGACGCCGTATGTCGAAATCCTCAAATTTGCCAGATGGAGAAATGCCGACCTGATAATTATGGCCCATCATACCAAAGAAAGTGATCCTGAAAAAGCTCTTCTCGGCTCAAATGTAGTCCGGGTTGCTCTTTCTGCTACATGTCCAACGATCAGTATAAACCGGCTTCCAATTTTCCGTCGAGCAGAAATTTAATATCTTGGATTTCCTATAAAATCGCGAAGCGATTTTATAACTTGTCCCGGAAAGTTTGGGTAATGGAAAGATTCATGTCCAGTCGCAAATCCTGTTCCGAGAGGCCAAGGGCCAGCCCCAGAAACTGAGGAAGATAAAGGATGGGCATGCTCAGATCCTCCTTGCACATCCCTGATATTTTTTTCTGGTACGCCTCCAGGTTCATTTGGCACATCGGACATACCGTGACGATGGCATCTGCTCCCCTGGCCGCCTTCAATATAGCGGCCACGAGTTCCAAAGCTACCTCTGGCTTGGTGGTCATGTGAGATGCTCCACAGCATCTGCCCCCCATATCCCAATGATGGATCTTTGCCCCCGCGGCTTTAATAACCCCTTCCATGGAGCGAGGCTCCTCAGGATCGTCAAAAATTGAGTACGGGCGAAGACACTGGCATCCATAATAGGGAGCGATAATAAAATCTACAAATGGCTTTTTCACGCGGGTAAAGATTTTGTTAGGACCTACGTCATTTGCCACTACGTCAAGGAGATGCCGAACCCGCACCTGACCGTTTAAGTGGAGCTTTTCCTCAGCTAATATGATGTTGATTTTATCAAGAAGCTCCGGATCCTTTCGTATCTTTTCCTCAACCTTTTTCAGGTTCAGATAGCACGCGCTGCACGGAACAAGAATTTCCTTAACTCCATCCATGTTCTCGGCCTTTGCGAGAACGAGTGCCGGTAGCGCCAGAGAAAGAAGGTGGCTTGTAGCCTCGGCAGCACTGGCGCCGCAGCAGGTCCAGTCTTCAATTTCCATCAGTTCTGATCCCAGTTCCTGCATAAAGGCCCTGGTGGAGGAGTTGTATTCTAGGGCCGTTCCCTCAAGAGAACATCCCGGGTAATATAGGTATTTCATATTTACCTTCCACAATCCCTAACTGGACAAGCCGAAAAAGTCACTTCACACTTATTAAATATAATTTTTGGCGGCAAAAAGAACATAACTTACAATTAAGGTAACATCTCAATAAATTATGGATTCTGCTTAATATCAGCATTTAATACACCAGAACTTATTGAGAAGTTACCAATTAAGGGGCTAATCAATTGTTTTTCTAATTTTTTTCTAACTCCTCCACCTTACGAAAGATCGCTTTTAAAGTACCGTTCCCTTTTGAAGGAATTTCAAAAGAAACTTTTCCTTTGCCCATGAGTTTCAACCCCAAGGGGGCAAACTGAAGGGGTAGAAGGGGGTTTTTCATGGAAATAAAATAGAGTGTCATCAACTCCATCTCCCGGACCCGGCCATGACGGCATACGCTCTCCATAAAACTTTTGTAAAAACGGATGCTCTTCTTATAGGGCGCCAGATTCTCCTTTGCAGCTATCTGCTTGAGTGCACTCATCGCCTCGGTAAGCGGAAGCCCCCGTGGGCATCGTAGTGTACAGTAATAGCAGACAGAACATAGTGAGAAGGTCTTGGAATGAAAAATTGTTTCTTTTTCTCCCCTAAGGACATTGTACCACAGCTGACGGGGAGTGAGATCCATGGCAAAGGCATTGGGACAAGAACCCGTGCAAGTGCCGCACTGGATGCAGGTGCTTACCATATCCCGGACAGGTGCCAGGGAATCAATGACCGGATCAGGCGCAGTTTCAGATTCTTGTTCGCTTTCTATTTTTTCCAAAGGGTTCATGTGCCCACCATTTTTAATTGAAGATTGAAGATCGAAAATTGTTTATTGAGTATTGTCCATCGACTATTTCAATTTTAACCCTGTAATTTATTAATAAATTAAGAAA
>JAQYWL010000113.1 GCA_030145035.1 Desulfobacteria bacterium
AGGGCAGTAGGCAATAACTAATAACCAATAACCAATAACCAATAACCAATAACCAATGACCAATGACTAATAACCAATAACTAATAACTAGGGTTTCATATGGCCACAACTATACAAGGCACCTTAAAGGATGCCCTTTTCGCAAACAGCAGCGATTTCGTGATGGTTGTGGGTGTGATTACCATTCTGATGGTTATGATCATACCGTTGCCTCCCTTTCTGCTCGACTTTCTGTTGGCCTTGAATATCACATTTTCCATTATTGTTATTCTGATGGGCATGTACACGGTTGCGCCTCTGGATTTTTCTATATTCCCATCCGTTCTTTTGGTCGCCACCCTGTTCAGACTTTCTTTGAATGTGGCCTCAACAAGATTGATACTGCTGCACGGCAACGAAGGTGCACTGGCTGCCGGCAAAGTCATTAAGTCATTCGGTAGTTTTGTTGTGGGCGGCAATTACGTTGTGGGCTTGATTGTCTTTATGATCCTGGTCATCATCAACTTTGTCGTAATCACCAAGGGTGCTGTTCGTATTGCTGAGGTGGCTGCACGCTTTACCCTTGACGCCATGCCCGGAAAACAAATGAGCATCGATGCCGATCTAAATGCCGGGCTCATAGATGAAAGCGAGGCACGGCAGCGTCGGGAGATCATTTCAAAGGAGGCCGAGTTCTACGGCGCAATGGACGGCGCAAGCAAATTTGTTCGCGGAGATGCTATTGCAGGGATTATCATCACATTCATCAATATCATCGGTGGTTTTGTAATTGGGGTGCTTCAAAAGAAGATGGCCATTGCGGCTGCGGCGCAAAACTACACCCTGCTTACGGTCGGTGACGGATTGGTCACCCAGATTCCGGCTCTTATCATCTCAACGGCTGCGGGTATCGTTGTGAGTCGATCAGCTTCGGAGTCGAGTATGGGGGTTGAGTTCGTCAAACAGCTTTTCGCTTATCCCCGTGCTAGTTATATCGGCGCGCTGGTGATCTTTTTGTTCGGACTCATTCCGGGGCTTCCTCATATTCCGTTTTTAGTGCTTGGTATGATTGTGGGAGGAAGTGTCTATCTCATTGACAGGAAAAGACGGGGGCTGGCGACCGTAGAAGCTGTCAAGGAGGCAGAAAGAGATAAATCGGAAAAGGGTGCCGAACCGGTGGAACATCTTCTTACGCTCGATCCCATGGAACTGGAGGTGGGCTACGCTATTATTCCGCTTGTAGACAGGGAACAGAACGGAGAAGTCCTTGATCGCATCAGGTCCATCAGGCGACAGTTTGCCCTGGAGATGGGGATGATCATTCCTCCCATTCATATAAGGGACAATCTGAACCTGAAACCATCCGAATACCGAGTTCTGATCAAGGGTGTGGAGGCAGACAAGTACGAATTGATGCCTAATCAACTTATGGCCATGGATTCGGGCGATGTTGATAAAAAAGTTGATGGGATTCCGACCAAGGAACCTGCGTTCGGTTTGCCTGCTATCTGGATCCCTGAAAACAAGCAGGAAGAGGCGAAGTTTGCGGGATACACGGTGGTCGATAATGCAGCGATCATAGCAACGCACCTGACCGAGATTATCCGGAGCCATGCCGATCAGTTGTTGGGCCGTCAGGAGGTTCAGAACCTCCTTGACAATCTTGCTAAAACCAATCCCAAAGTCGTTGAGGAACTGACACCATCGCTGCTCTCTTTAGGCGGTATTCAAAAGGTATTGCAAAATCTTTTGAGGGAGGACGTATCGATCAGGGATATGCTGACCATTGTCGAGACACTGGCTGATTATGCCTCGGTTGCCAAGGATCCGGACGTCTTGACAGAGTATGTAAGACAAAAGCTTGCAAGGGCTATTGTAGACCCTCACATTGCAAAGGACGGCATGCTGCCTGCAATCACCCTGGAACAAGACGTTGAAGATGTGCTTCTGAATAGCATCAAACATACCGAGCACGGATCATATCTGTCTGTTGAGCCCGGTGTGGCGACCTCGATCGCGAACTCGGTGAGCAAGGAGATAGAAAAAGTTATGACTGCGGGTTCCCAGCCGGCTCTTCTGTGCTCTCCTGCGCTTCGAAGACATTTTAGAAGGATGGTGGAACAATTTGCACCGTCAATAACGGTGCTTTCGCACAATGAACTTCCAAACAACATCCGATTTAAGGCTTTAGGGAAGGTGAACTTATAGGAATAAAGAAGTGAGCTAAAGTGCCTAAAATGCCTAAAGTGAGCTAAAGTTGCCTCCGGCCCGTAAGGGCCTACGCCCTGGGGAGGACTTGAAGAAACTTTTTTGTAAGTATTGGTTTTTATCCTTATAACTTTAGGCACTTTAGGTCACTTTAGGTCACTTTAGGCACTCCATAGTATAGAAATAAACAAACATGTGATGCAGCCTATTCTATAGCTCATGAAAGTTAAAAAGTACCAGGCCGGTACCATTCATGATGCGGTCAACCTGGTCAAGCAAGAGCTTGGCCCGGAGGCGCTGATTCTGTCTACGCGTAAAATGCGTGCGGGGAAGGGGGCTCCATCATATAAGGCTCAAGAGTCCTTTGAAATAGCTGCCATGCCCTCCCCTTCTTCTACAGGACGAGCCTTGACGGATGAAAGGGATCACGGTTTTTTGGACTCGCTTAAGTCAGAGTTGATGAGTATCAAGGAAATGATCTTCCTTTTAAGCCGCTCCGGGAGGCTTGAGGAAGGCTTTAGGCTGAATCCGGGAGCCATAGAGGTGTACGGCAGGCTGATTCGAAGCGGTATTGCCGAACCCTATGCACAGCTACTTCTGGAAAACGGGGGAGCATTCAAGGAAAACGGTGAGCTACCCTCTAAGGACCTCCATGAACGGGTCTTCAAAGAGGTTATGAAGGTAATCGAGGTAACCGATCCTTTTAGTCATGATCAGGGACAGGTTATTTCGGCCCTGATAGGGCCTACAGGAGTTGGTAAGACGACCACTATTGCCAAACTGGCAGCCAATTTGAGCCTGAAACAGAAAAAGAGCGTAGGATTGATTTCTATAGATAACTACAGAATAGCGGCTGTAGATCAGCTCAAAATCTATGCCGGGATCCTGGGTATTCCCTGCTTTGCAGCCTTGAACGGTGCTGAGTTGGAATTTGCCCTGAGCCGCATGAAAGAAAAAGATGTCATACTTATGGATACGGCCGGGCACGGTCACTACGATGTGGAACGTATAGAGGGCTTGAGAGAATTGATCGGCAATTACCTTTTCAGCCGTCGCAGCCGCCGACTTCGCCAAAGTAGCCCTGGCTACGACGGCCGAAAAGGCTGCTTTGGCGAAGTCGGCCCGGTTCGCAGTCATTTGGTGCTCAGTGCTGTCACCAATGAACTGGAGACGGAACGTGCGGCCAAAAATTTCGGCCGGTTAGACTTTAGTAGTTATATCTTTACAAAAACCGACGAAACACAGGCTCGAGGGGTGATCATAAACCAGCTTTTCAAATTAAGGATGCCGATCTCGTTTGTTACTACAGGCCAAAGAGTACCAGAAGATATTTTCAAGGCAACCAAGACGGGCATATTGCGGCTATTATTCAATTAGGTGCTTCGCCCTCTCCGAGCTGTAGGCTCTACGAGCCGGAAGCCAATTGGAGTACTGGAGTACTGGAGTGATGGGTTTACAGTAAAAAAAGAGTTCTTCCGCTCTCACTGGCCAATACTCCAATACTCCAATACTCCAATACTCCAGTACTCCATGCGGATGGCAGAAACGGACTGTAGTTAAATGCATTATGGTTTAAATACGTCGTAGCATTCCCGGGACCTTTAATCAGGGAGAATCTCAAAATGGATCAGGCAAACGGTTTAAGGGAGATGGTCAGGAATAAGGCTTATAACATGAATGGAGTCAAAGGGGTCAAGAGGGACTCCGGGGGATCGCCAGGCCCCCGCGTAGTTTCTGTTACGAGCGGCAAAGGGGGTGTAGGAAAGACCAATATCGTTGGAAACTTAGCCATAGCGTTTAGAAGACTCGGAAAGCGTGTGCTGATATTAGATGGCGATCTTGGGCTGGCTAATATTGATATTATTTTCGGCCTTAACCCTGTCTATAACATCAAACATGTGATCAACGGTGAAAAGGATCTTGAAGAGGTTATCGTTGAGGGCCCTGAAGAAATCTGTATCATTCCTGGTGGTTCCGGACTGCACGAGTTAGTCCATTTGACAAACGGGCAGAAACTTAACCTACTCAATGAGTTCGATACATTAAATGAAGACTTTGATATCTTCCTGATCGACACCGGGGCAGGTATTTCTTCGAACATCATCTATTTTAACATAGCTGCACAGGAACGAATTGTGGTGGCCACATGCGAGCCGAGTTCTATTACAGATGCCTATGCCTTGATGAAGGTTATGTTTACCCAACATGGTACCAGGAGTTTCAAGCTACTTGTAAACATGGTCAGTCATGCAGAGGAGGCGAAATCGGTTTTTGAAAACTTGAGTAACGCTGTTGGGCGCTTTTTGAAGGATATATCCTTAGAATATGTGGGGTTCATACTCAAAGATGACAATTTCCAAAGGGCGGTAAGGCAACAATGCACCGTGTTGCAGCGTTACCCGGAAAGTGAATCAAGTAAAGGCTTTTGTGAGTTAGCTCAGCGTTTGTTAGCCAATTCGCCAAATGCATCCTGTGATGGGAATATCAAGTTTTTCTGGAAAAAGCTCATGAGCTGTCACTGAATGGGTTGATTGTTATTCGTTATTCGTTATTCGAAAATAGTTTTAGCGCTGATGCTTCACTTCGTGTCCGATTCACGATCACGGGATTACACGATTCACGATTAATATAATGCGGAAGGTCACGGCAAGAAAGAACTACACCCAAACCAGTTCGAAGCGATCAGGGGAGAGGCCCGCCCGGCATTCGCCTGAGGCCCGCCCGCCTGACAAGGCCTCGCGAGGCGGACGGGCGAAGCCGACCCGCCCGCCTCGCTCGCAGGGAAGCTACAATGCCCGCGTACACGGCAATGGCGGGCAGGCCCGCCTGCCAACGCCTCGCTCGCAGGGAAGCTACAATGCCCGCGTACACGGCAATGGCGGGCAGGTGGCGGACATGGACAAAGCGGAGCGCGACGCCTTGATTGCCAGGTATGCCCCATTGGTAAAACTTCTGGCAAACCGCATGGCCATGCGTCTTCCCCCCAGTGTATCCGTAGATGATTTGATAAGTGCAGGGATCATAGGGTTGTTGGATGCCATTGGAAAGTTTGATCCCAGCAAGGAGGTTCAATTCAAGACATATGCGGAATTCAGGATTAGGGGAGCAATTCTAGACGAACTCAGGAGTATGGACTGGATTCCTCGTTCAATCAGGAAAAAAGTTCGCGAGATAGAACAGGCTATTATCGTAGTTGAACGAAAACTGGGCAGGCCGGCCGAGGACTCAGAGATAGCTGGACAGATTGGTGTTGATCTGGACACTTACTATGACATGCTTGATAAGGCCCGGGGTATTGATCTCTTGAGCTTTGACGAGTATGTGGACAGTCATAGTGATAGTTTCGAATCCAAGAAATCTTTCAAGAGCTTAATCCGTGGAAATTATGACCCTATTGACCACATTATGACCCAGGAACTCAAGGAGGTCATTTCTGATGGAATCAAGGCCCTGTCTAAGAAGGAGCGGATGGTAGTTTCACTATACTACTATAAAGGGTTGACATTAAAGGAAATCGGGGAGGTTATGGGGCTTACTGAATCGAGAATCTCTCAGATTCATACCAAGGCCATTATAAAATTGCGCACAAGACTCAGATCGTATTCGGAGAAGTAAACAACTTATAAAATCGCTTCGCGATTTTATATAATGGCACAAGATCTGATGGATGAGAATGATTCCAAAGAAACGCCCGGGGTCGAAGGTCAAGCCGAAGCAGGGCCCGAGCTTGGGACCAGGGTGGATGCAAAGACTGTAAAACGCTGGGGTATGCGTCTACACAAAAAGGTAATTGCAGGTCTTGCTATTGGGTTGTTTATGTCACCTCTTGTGGCTTATGGACTAAAGCATTGGCACACACATCCGGGGGGAGCCCGTCAAAAGGTCGCTTCCACGCAGGTCTACCGGGCTCCTATTAAGAGCGACTCGCGTAGCCTTTGGGATCTCGCCGTTTTTGTCGTCCTGCTTCCTGAGGATGTGGATCAGGCTTATTTCTCGTTAAGTATTTCAGCTAGACTGTCGGACAGTAATGTATATAGGGAGATAGAGAGCAAAAAGCCCCTCTTAAGAGGCGTCATCTACGGGGTTTTAAACAAGGCGGCTAAGTCTGGCAGACCCCAAATGGTCTCAAAGGAAAAGCTGAAGCGGGATATTATTGGTGCGCTCAATGGCTTGCTGGTCACAGGGACCATAGATGACATCTATTTTACCGATTTTCTAGTAGTTTGATCCCGAATTTCGCAGAGCTATTTGAAAATCGTTACCATTCCTGTCATTGCGAGCGATAGCGAAGCAATCTCTTGGTGAGGGGGTTGCGGAGTATTCGGGCTTAATCGGGCGGGGTAAACCCCTGGCCCAGACCGGGTTTTTATATGGCACCGATTATTATTCTGGTGTCGCGCCAAGGCGGGCCGCCCCTACACCTGGTGCGTGGTAGGGTTTACACCTGATGCATGGTAGGAGCGGGTTTGTCCCGCCCGCCTGATGGTAAAATGGTGAATCGAAAATCGTCTAATCCGATCCGAAATAACGAATAACGAATAACGAATA
>JAQYWL010000154.1 GCA_030145035.1 Desulfobacteria bacterium
CGCCTCCTTGCACCAGCAGGCCATGACATTTGTGTCATAGGGGACCCGGATCAGGCCATATACGGATTCAGGGGGGCAGATGTTCGATATTTTCACAGGTTTTGCGAGGATTATCCCGGAACGACAATGATTATGCTTGAACAGAATTATCGCTCCACGGAAACCATCCTGCGGGCCTCCGGACAGCTCATCGGTGTGGATGACCCCGATAGAGCACAAAAAAGTATCTGGTCTGGCATTCACGGTGCCAAAACCCTGACTGTTACCGAGCTTCTCACGGAAAAAGCAGAGGCCGAGCACATAGTCAAGACCATTGAGCAGGAGGTTGGCGGAATCAGCCACTTTTCCATGGACAGCGGGCGGATTGACGGGCCTCAAATTACCCCACCCACCCAAACCCGCCCTGGCGCGACCTCCGCAAAACAAGCTGTTGGCCTTAAAAACGTTGGTCTTAAAAACAAGGTCTGGGCCAGGGATGGAGAGAAGGGTGAGGGCGAAAAGGAACGGAGTTTTTCGGATTTTGCCGTGCTTTACCGGATCAAGGAACAGGGAAAGGCCCTAAAGGAGGCCTTTGCACGATCCGGAATCCCCTTTCAGATGGTTGGAGATGAAAAGCTTCGAAACCGGAAGGGAATCATGGAGCTTATCTCCTACCTGAAGGCAGGATGGTCCCTTGCGTGCGATCTTGATGTGGAAAGGATCCTCAATTTTCCTTCACGGGGCATCGGCCACGGTACCGTTCATGCCCTAAAGCAATGGTCTGAGATGAGAGTGGGTTCTCTTATGACCGCTCTCGAACGCTCAGACGGGATTTCCGGACTCAAACCAGGCCCTAAAAGTAAACTCAGGATATTTTCAAAGGATTTGAATCAACTCAAAAAGATCCTCAATGGCATGAGCGTGTATGAGCAAATTCACCATATTCTGAATCAATTCAGCATCATGGATGCTATGTGCGGCAATAAGGCCTTTGAAGAAGACCTGGCAGCCTTCTTAGATCTGTCCAGATCCTTTGAGGGCCGGGGCGTAGATTTCCTGGCTCACCTCGCCCTTGAGAAGGCACAGGACCGCTACGACCCTGTCACAGAAAAGGTTTCCCTGATGACCATGCATGCCGCCAAAGGGCTGGAGTTTCCCGTGGTCTTCATCTCTGGTTGTGAAAACGGCCTCATCCCTTACCGGAGAAAAAAAGGTGAGCGGGGAGATCTCCTTGAAGAAAGAAGGTTATTCTATGTGGCCTTAACCCGTGCGCAGGAAAAGATCTATGTGACCCATGCCAAAAGAAGACTATGGTTTGGCGAGAGAACTTTGCAGTATACCTCCCCTTTTCTTGAGGCCGTTCAAGAAGATCTAAAAGAATACAAGAAACCTTTTTCAGCAAGACCAGCGCGTAAGAAACAGGATCCACAACTGAGGCTTTTTGAGTTATAAAATCGCTTCTTTGAGATAAAATCCTTACGGATCAACTCCAAAAGCTCCAACCCAGGGAGTTAAGGCGTAAGCCTTTTATTCTCTTTTCTGAGAAAATGTAAACTGAAGAATGAAAGATGCCCAAATGACAATGCCATGAAAGAAAAACTTATTGACACGATAAAGCTTGAAAACGGTCTGATCCTGGAGCTTTATGACCGCTCAAGACCGGTGGCCGGAGACCGGTGGCTGGTCTCTCTTATTGCTCGCATTGAGGTAGAGGTGAGGCAAGAATACTTTCAGGGCCAGCACACACCGGATCTTCCCTTTGATGATATCCGAGCCGCAGTGGGCGACAAGGCCACCTACCACCATGAGAAGACGCGAAACTTCATTGCTGAAACAAAAAAAGACGAAGTCTTCGAAGGGCTAATGGATCGCTTCCTGGCAGCAAGCCTTACCTACCTTTCAGGTCCTGACTTCCCCCGCAAACTGATCCTCATGCAGTATCAACGGGTCCGGGGAGAGCTGATACAGTTGAAGTTCCAGTAGCCGCACCCCCAGTGAATCCAGACCCTCAACGGAAAGGTCAAGGCTATGAATGAAAGAACATTGTCGATCATCAAACCGGATGGTGTTGCAAGGGGCCTCGTTGGCGAGGTGATCAAGCGGTTTGAGCAGGCCGGTTTCAAGATTATTGCCATGAAAATGGTTCACATGTCAAAGAAAGAGGCAGAAGGCTTCTACGCTGTGCACAAGGATCGCCCCTTTTTTGAGAGCTTGACCCGCTTCATGTGTTCGGGTCCTGCGGTCGTGATGGTCATGGAGGGAGAGAATGTCATTGCCAGAAATCGTGAACTCATGGGGGCTACCAACTACAAAGAGGCGGCCGAAGGGACCATACGTCGCGAATTCGCGACAGACATCGAAAAGAACGTGGTCCACGGGTCTGACAGCCCCGAGACCGCGGCATTCGAGATTGGCTACTTCTTCAATGCCCTCCCATAGCCCTCTCTTTACGAATGACAATCCCCGCCCCAAACCTTCCTGTCTTTCCTTTCTCATGTCGGTAAGAATAGAACAAATTGGGATGATGACAGGTGCATATCTTAGCCATTTCTATGTTTTTTTCAGGGATACCGGCCTGGAGAAGCTGTTTTAGGTTGACTGTCCACAAATCAAAATATCCCTTGCCCTCTACGATCTCGTTACTGATGCAGTCTTGCCTGGTTCCAAAAACATGCTCGACCTGGGAGAGGACCTCCTGTCCGACCTGGTAGCAACACGGTCCAATAGATGGTCCAATGCCAAGAACAATATCTTGTGGCGAGCAACCAAAGTGATCTCGGAGAACCTTCAAGGTGTTCTGAGCCACGAATCGAAGCGTGCCTTTCCACCCTGCATGGGCAACCCCGATCACCCTCTTTGAAGGATCATAAAATAGAATTGGCACACAGTCAGCCAAAAGAATCATCAGACAAATATTTGGCACATTGGTCACCATCGCATCTGTTGCATTGATCGCCCCTTTGCAGTCGGTGGAACCTTTGCCTCGCAACGCTTCTGATACAATTTTGACATGGCCGCCATGAATTTGATTGGCGGTTGTCAGGTTGGTCAGGGGAATTCCAAGAGTTCCAGCAAGCAGTTTGCGGTTCTTGAGCACCTTTTCCGGATCATCCCCGACATTAAACGACAGATTCAAAGAGTTATACGGCGGGCTACTGTGGCCACCTATGCGAGTCGATACGAAGTGACCGATTCCTTCATATCTCAAGAGGTTTTCGAAAAACCATATGGACAATGAACTGCTCTTCTTCTCGATCATACTAGACTTACTCGATAGTATTGGAATTTCGGCATCTTTCATTTTGGCCGTAAAGTAGTTTACACTTTTTTTACCATCCCAGGTTTCAGGTTTCAGGTTTCAGTGTTCGGCTCTTGCATTTATTCACACCTGACACCTGACACCTGACACCTGATTCGATCTCGCACACGATCTCCGGCAAAAAGTGTAAACTACAGAATGAAGGATGCCGGAATTTCCTTTCTCTTTCCTTTCTTTGCTGTCTCCGTTCAGGATTCATCTTCAAGCCCCATGGCTCGAATCAAGCGAGCCCGGGCCACATTGAAATCCACCAGGGCGTTGGTGTGGTTGGTTCTGGCTTGGGTCAATCTGGTCTGGGCATCCAGGACCTCCGTGGCCGTGGCCACCTGTTCCCGGTAGCGCTCCTTGCTGATCCGGAAATTCTCCTCTGCTGATTCCACGCCCTTTTGGGCCACCCAGATATTTCTCTCTGCGGTTTGCAGATTCAGGTAAGCGGTCTTCACCTCCAGACGTACAGCGTCTTCGATCTGCTTTAGGGTCTGTCTGGCCTGGCGCAGACGAGCCCGGTGCCGATTGGCAGCGTATCGTGTCTTGCCCCACTCGAAAAAGGTCATGGTGACTTCGGCCATCACATCCCAGTTTTCCCGGTCTACAAAATCGCTGCCATCCACAGCCGGATCATCACCAGCCCGATAGTAGTTACCCGAGATGCTCACCCTGGGATAATAGGCGCTTTTGGCCAGGGTGATCTCCTTTTCGGCACCGGCCACATTCTTCTCCGCCTCCATAAGCTCTGGTCGTTTCTGCAGCGCAATCTCCAGGCAAGACTCATAGGGTTTCTCGTAGGGCCGGTCGGATAGGA
>JAQYWL010000475.1 GCA_030145035.1 Desulfobacteria bacterium
CGAAGTTTACCACGTGCAATGTTTTATCTATTTCACTGTGGCCTACTTCACCGGGGCCCAATCCCTCCGGGGCGTAGGCCCGTACGGGCTGGAGGCCAAAATCCAAAATCGGCATGACCTGCCCGCCATCGTGTGCCGCTCAGGCGAGGCGGGCGGGCCGTATCTGTCACGGTTGTCGTGTCATAATGCAGGTTAAGTCGGGGCTTTGGGCTTTACTGAGGTAGACCTTTTATCCGCTTGGGTGGCTCGCATATTTCTTCGGAGGCCTAAAATGACATTATTGAATATCTTGGAAGTGACCATGTCATGACCCCTAGCTTTCTTGGTGCGGAGCTGCTTATTTGTTGGCTCTCCTTCTACTCGCAGGCTTGTTCCTCCTCTTCTTCGGAGGCATCCCGGGAGCCTGCCAGTCCGGGGCGTAGGCCCTACGAGCCGCAAGCCATCCTGCCGATCCTGAAGCAGACTTTTCTCTTGGGACCGAGGCTTGTGCCTAACACCTGGCCCACGGATACGCCGGGGATTCTGGATCTGCACTTTCGTTTTGTGGCTTTCTTCCGTGCCATAAGACGACCGCTCCATTGCCCTAAAAAAATCAGGGCAAGGATAAGGTGTCTATGGCTGGGAAATCAAAGAAGGCAGGCAAAAGGTGGCAGGGTGTGGCAGGGAAACACCGGGGACTAACAGATGTGGGAGTCATTACGACTCATCATCGCCTCATTATTGGGATAACTTAATGAAATATTGAGAAGTTATTGACTCACTTCGTCTCAATAATGCCTGGACCATAGTCCAACGAATAAAAAACCCCTCTCCCTGAACCATGGATTTTTACCCAACCCTCTTTGGCCAATTTGCCGAGCCGTCTATTTATCGTGGCCTTGGACAAGGGCAATTCACTTAATAACTGTTTGGTCGTGGCGGTCTTCTTTATAGAAAGCTGGTCACAGATGTTGGCATCCTCTTGAGAAAGGCCTGCTGTCAGAAATGAAGAAAACAATTCAACCCTGAAGGCGTTCACCGTCGGTAAAAAACATGGGGCAGGGAGGTGCTCCGCAGCCATAGCCCGGTGCCCGGGGGTCACATCTTCATTTGTCATTTAGCGATGTAGGTTGGGTTGTTGAAGCTTTTTTGGTTAAGTGCCCGTTCTTCTTTTCGGAAGCAAGTCATCGGGGAGTCCGCCGGAGGCGGAGCAGATTGGTATGCGGGGAGGGCTGACGGAGGTGGTGGGCCAGACGCCGATAAACTCCCGGGTTGAAGGGAGTTCTGCTGAAGGCGGGATAAACTCCAGAAGCGGAGGACCGGGGAGCCGAAGGCCGAGAACAGGAGACGAGAGGACCTCAATTATGACTTTCCATATCGTGCAAGAACTCACAACGAAGGGGCACATCTGGCTCTAATCCGTTGAAACAGCACAGATAGCTTGTAGTTCATACAGCCGCTGCATCCCTCACCTGAGCACGAATTTCGGAACCTTTGTTGTAGTCGGTTACAGCCAAATCGTACTTTGTCTGGAGATTCATCCAAAACTGAGGAGAATTTCCAAAGAACAGTCCAAGCCTTATGGCTGTATCAGCGGTAACGGCCCGTTTGCCGTTGAGAATATCGGTTACTCGACCCGATGGTACTCCCAGAGATAAGGCCAACTTATTTGCGCTCAACTTCCTGGCCTTGAGCTCATTTGTCAGTATTCTCCCAGGGTGGGTTGGCAGTCTTTTCATAGGCATTATTTCATCCCTCGTGATAATCTGTGATTTCAACATCGTAGGCGTCACCATCTCGGTACTCAAAACAGATTCGCCATGGCCCGTTCACCGAGATCGCCCATTGGCCCTTTCGGTCTCCCTTTAGTGGGTGTAGGTGAATACTTCTTAGAGGCGGAATATCAGCAAGTTTCGTGGCCGCATCAAGAATATCAAGCCTTTCTAGTGCCATCGACCGATCCAATCCTCTAAAACCACCGACTTTATGACCCTCATAAATCTTCTTTGATGCCTTGTTCTTAAACGTCTTAATCATGCTTGTTATATATTACGCCGTATGTACTATGTCAAACATAAAACGCTACACTTCCATGCTCTTTCCAGGCATTAATGGTGTTAGTGCCCGGGGTCATAGTGCCCGGGGGTCACATCTTCATTTGTCATTTAGCGATGTAGGTTGGGTTGTTGAAGCTTTTTTGGTTAAGTGCCCGTTCTTCTTTTCGGAAGCAAGTAAAATCACAACATCTTGGGGTTTGCGTCCACTGTCGAAAACTGCACCTTTCTTCAGGATTGCGCGGCTACGTAGATTCCCCTGCCAGCTCGCTTGATTTCGCCTGCCTTAGACGCCTTGAAGACGATATTTCTGATCTTCTTGTCTTCAAACCCTGTTTTTTTGATCAGTGTGGGAACGTCAACGCCCTTCTTCGATCTCTTGATTATGTTTACAACCTGGTCAGTCGCCGTCAACTGAGCAACTTTCTTCTTCGCGGGAGCCTTCTTTGCAGTTTTGGCCTTCGCCTTGGGTTTCCGTTTCTTGGCAGCTTGAGCCTTTTCAAGCTTGGCCACCTTCTTCGCCAACGCTTCGGTCTTTCTTGTCAGAGCCTTGATCTCCTTGGTTACAGTCTGCACTTCCTTTTTCAAATTTTTCATAACCGCTCTCCTCCTTTGGTGTGGGTGAAAAAGGGTGTTTATTGAAGCATGCCGGTTCATAGAACATAAGCTTTTGAAAGGTCAAGAAAAAATGTTCAGTTTTATAGCCAAA
>JAQYWL010000425.1 GCA_030145035.1 Desulfobacteria bacterium
ACGAAACCGCTCAATGCTGCTACGATCTGTTTCCATAATAACCTCCTTTTAGTTTAGTGGTTTTGTTGTTGGCCAACACTATGCTATTAGGAGGTTATTTCTTTTTTTGCAAGACGATAATAAATTTTCTTTTTACTACCCTTGGGGGTATAACCCTTTGATGTTTTAATATATAACGTTCTTAACTAGTTAACTTATTTATCAGTTTCTCATGTTTACGACTTTAGGGCCTGGAGTATTTCTTTCCTTGTTTTCTCATTTTCCTCAACTATGAGTTTTGCAATGAGTTTAAACCCCTCATCCATCCTTAGATTTTGAAGGCTTCTCGGTGATAAAACTGTCAACGTGTATCTCTCCGTTTCAATCTTGCCGCAGAAGTTCTTCAAGAAACAGGCGATCTATTTTGTCTTTTTCACGGAGAGTATTTTTGAGTCTCAGAAGCAATTCCGGGCTAGCGTGAGTTTATCACGACTTAGGGTATGATTTTACATAAGTCCTTTATTTTTCACGGGTTGACAGGATATGATGTGTATACACCAACGCCTTTGAATTTTGGACGGTTATTGTGTAAATCTTTAATCGCTAAGGCTTCCATGATTACGTCTTCCTCATCAGACATTTCTTCCAACTTATAGGTAGCCTTAACTCTTCCCCTTGTTTTTGATTCTTCCAATATAGTGCCAAGACGTATGTTGTTTAACATATCTAAGAGTGTGTCCAAAGCTCCTGCAAATTGTGCTTCTAATTTTGCCTGTCGCCACACGATTGCAGATAATTGATACCCAAGCACACAACTAAAATAATGAACAATTATTTTTTGATCTGTCCAATGAAATTGTGGTTTCAACGCAAGATGATATGGGTTCTTCAGATTCTTGAAAGTATGCTCAATAAAGGATTGGCCATAGTACGCTTTAATAATATCAACTGTACTCCAATGATGGCGGTCGGTCATAATAATTCTAAATCCCAGCTTATCCTCTATTTCATTGAGCTTTTCTCTATTGATTGAAAACTTCAATTGGAACTTACCTTCTGATATTTCATTTACCGACCAGTCAATAAGGTTATTCATAAATTGCCCTTTGACTAAATTGGTTATCTTATCCTCCAATTCCTCTTTATTGCGCTTTTTTGTTCTTGGGTTGGAGAGCGATTCCTGCAATTCTCTGAGCTGTTTTTGCTTTTTTTCCAGAGACTGATAAATTCCCCTTATTTGTCCGGCCTTCAATTTCTCAGAAATAAAAACAACTACGGTTCTTTCTTCTTGCCAAATTTCTTGTTTATCCCTGTACACCTGGATAGTGTTGCCACCGACATCAAGCTCCTCAAAATTATCAATCGCTTCATCGATCAGTCTTTTGTGATTATAAGGAGTTAATGCGCCAACATAATGCACATAATGCAACTGCAGCCCTTTGACAATAGCCATATTCTTCTTGGAATTGTTGCCACGATCAAAAATAAGCGTGTGTCTCTCAACGTCCATCCCTAACTCTTTCAGCCTATTTTTGATCTTTTTGACAACTGTCCCAAAAACCTTAGTGTCACTCATGTTCCCCTGATAGGCAAGGTGAAACAAGGGTATCATGTCTTCACGTGTAACTACCATGGCCAATCCAATTTGCCTCAGATCATATCGCTTTTGCTTATTTTTCCCTCGTTGCGCAATAGTGCACCGCAAATTCGTTGTGTCAATGTAGGTAAAGAAATTGGTGGTATCAAAGAACAGGCTATCACTTTCCAGGCCGTATGCCTTAATGAGATTTTCTAATAATTCTTTCTCAATCTTAGGGATTGCTTCTATGGGGAGTGCATCCATCAAATCCCAAAAATGCTGACTATCTATTTTGCTTAAACTGCATCTAAGCAAGTATTCCAGGGTAGTTCTTTTAGCCCATTTAGACCAACCCCTTTTGCTGGTAGGCATGCACACCCTACCTATGGCGCCCAACAGCAGAGTTATTCCAACTGTAAGGTTGTTTCTGATTGGTTTCTCGGCCATATACGGCCTCGGCGACTTGACATATTGATTGATTAAGGGACAAATATCCAACTCATGAGCGACATTTAGCAGTGCCGCAATTGCACCATGGGAGTACGATTTGAGGCGCAGCCCTTCGGTAAGGCCTTGCAGCCGTTTCAATAAATCATCAGGCTTGCCCAGATATTCTAAAACAATAGGCCTTGGCTTGCCATTAACTCGTCTTGATTCGACTATGTACCAATATTTATGGCCTCTGGATTTCTTTGATTGAATAGTAGCCATTAACCCGCTTTCCTTGGTCAGTGTATACTTTCTATCAATAATGGTCAAATAGCATATCATGGCTGCATTTGTCAAGCAAATAAATGTATTCTATCAGTGTATACGCTTAGTTCTCGGATAGAAAAATCCACAACCCGTGAAAAAACAACGGGTTACGGCCTTAACCCTCTTGAAAAAATCTGATTTTATAATAAACTCACGCTAGGAAATTTAGCCTCGATATCATCCGGCTGGATATATTCTACAATGTCCAAAAAAGGCCGTCCAGCACCGATGGGAGGAAGCTGCCGAGGATCTCCAACGAGAATCAGACGCTGGACGCCAACAAGTGCGTCCAAAACCGCGGCAAGCTGTTCCTCGGTGAGCATTGAAGCCTCATCTACGATCACCGTCTTGGCAATATTTTCCGGGCTGCGGTCGGAAAGCCGATAAATGCCAGTCTTCGGTTCGTACCTATCGAGGGGTACCAAAAACTGGGCTATTGTCTTGGCGCCAATGAGCCCCGTCTGTTGTTCCAACCGAACGCGTGCCTTTCCCGTCGGTGCCAGGGCCAGCACCCCGCCCGCTTTCATGCTTTTTTCGTTACAAAGGATTTTCAGCAGCGTAGTCTTGCCGGTGCCTGCGGCCCCAATCAAAACGGAAACACGCGCGGAGAACAACTCCTCCAGAGCCGCGGCCTTTTCGCGTCTGGCTGCCTCTTCCTGTTCCATGTCATCCGAGTCGGTTTCACGGAACAATTCATCCAGTCTCGCACGCCAGTTGACGTCTGCCTGGTGGCGCTTTCCCTTCAAGCGTTTCTTTACCGATTGCCTGATGAGGCTGCCGACGTCGCTCAGTCTCTTAAGTTGATAGGCCGCACTACCGTCAGCCATTCCGACTTTGTCAATCTCCGGTTCGAAGATTTTTTCCGATAGAGCCATCAGGTCAGCGTCTACCGGGCAGGTCGGTTGCGCATCCGTATCTCGTATCTGCCTGATGACATCATCGCGGGGTAGCAGTGTGTGCCCTAAATTGGCGGCCCACTCTAATTGTCGAATAGTAAAGGCTCGTATCCTTCTTTCGTCGAGTGGGTCTTCAACCTTAGAGGGCTCCGGCAAGGGGAATTTTTCCC
>JAQYWL010000240.1 GCA_030145035.1 Desulfobacteria bacterium
TCTTATGTCCCCGATACTGCACTGCAAGGACCGGTCTGGCCTACCCACCACACAAACATAGGGTAAGAATGAATGAAACAGGTTGTCATAGAGAACCCGGTAATCAATTCACCCTTTGAAGAGCCAAAAAGGCACTTTCTCTTTTCCGAAGAGGGCATCACCAACGAGATCCTCGAAGCCCGCCGCGTAAGTTCCTATTTCGTCCCCATTCCCAGGCCGAAAAAGAAAAGCAAAAGCAAACAGCTCTCATTTGAAACCGAATGGACCCAGGACCGGCTCAAAGAGAATAAATTCATCAATCAGGTGCGCGGCCGAATCGCCGGGTGGAGGCAGGGCCGGTATTTAGGCATCACAAAGACAACTGCCCGCCTGCTGGAATACTGGCAACGCCCGGATCGCGAGCCAAAGCTATTCTATTGTCAGATAGAAGCCCTGGAGACGGTCATTTACATCACTGAGGCGGCCAAGAATTACGGAGACGCCTGGATCGAAAATGAACTGCGCAGTGCCAACGAACTCGCCAACTCTCTCCTTTATCGTGTGGCCTGCAAGATGGCCACAGGCAGCGGCAAGACCGTGGTCATGGCCATGCTCATCGCCTGGCATGTCCTTAACAAAAGTGCTAACAAGAAAGACCGTCGGTTTTCTGACACCTTTCTCATAGTGACACCGGGCATCACCATACGAGATCGCCTCCGGGTCCTGCTGCCGAGTGATCCTCAGAATTATTACAGGAATATGGACATAGTCCCACCCGACTTGAGAGAGCAGATGGGAAAGTCCAAGATCATCATTACCAACTTTCACGCCTTCAAGCTCAAAGAGCGCAATAGCGCAAGCAAGCTCACCAAGAGTATTCTGGCCAAGGGAGAAGCCAGCCCGTTTACCGAAACCCCGGCCCAGATGGTCCGTCGCGTCTGCCGCGACTTGGGCAACAAAAAGAATATCCTGGTCATAAACGATGAGTCCCACCACTGTTACCGTCGAAAGCCGGACGATGAAGAGGAAAAGCTGAAAGGCGATGAGCGGAAAGAGGCTGAAAAACGGGAAGAAGCTGCCCGGATTTGGATTTCGGGTTTGGAGGCGGTGAAGGCCAAAATCGGCATAAAGGCGACTTACGACCTATCGGCTACGCCTTTTTTCCTGCGCGGCTCGGGTTATCCGGAGGGAACGCTTTTTCCCTGGGTGGTTTCTGACTTCTCCCTGATCGACGCCATAGAGTGCGGGATCGTCAAGGTGCCCCGCGTGCCCATAGCCGACGACTCCATGACAGGCGACCAGCCCACCTACCGGGACCTCTGGCTTCGCATCCGCGACCACCTCCCCAAGAAAGGCCGGAAGACTCAGGCCGTGACCGGAGAACCTAAACTCCCTGCCGCCCTGGAAGGGGCCCTCAAAAGTCTTTACGACAACTATGAGAAGTATTACCGCCAATGGGAGAAGAATGCCGAGGCTCAAGCCAAGGGTCTGACACCCCCGGTCTTCATCGTGGTCTGTAACAACACCAACGTATCCAAGCTTGTCTTCGACTACATATCCGGTTGGGAAAAGGACTTGCCGGATGGTTCCACACTCGTTGTGCCCGGACGGATGCCTGTCTTCAGCAACGAGCAAAACGGCGGCTGGTCACGTAGGCCCAACACCGTCCTGATCGACAGCGAGCAGCTTGAGTCCGGAGACGCCATGAGCCGAGAGTTTAAGAAAGTCGCTGCTCGGGAGATCGAAGAGTTCAAGGCCGAGTACCGCGCCAGGTTCCCTGGTCGAGACACAGACAAGCTCACGGATGAAGACCTGCTGCGAGAGGTGATGAACACAGTGGGCAAACCAGGCAAACTGGGCGAGCAGATTAAGTGTGTCGTCTCAGTCTCCATGCTCACCGAAGGATGGGATGCCAACACCGTGACCCACATCCTTGGCGTCCGGGCCTTCGGGACACAACTCCTCTGTGAGCAGGTAGTTGGCCGTGGCCTCCGCCGGAGGAGCTACACAACCAGACCTCAACGCCTGGAAGTGAATGGCAACACATTTGAGTTTCAATCCTTCCCGGTTGAGTACGCGGAAGTCTATGGTGTTCCGTTCTCGTTCATCCCGTGTGCAGGGACTTCACCCGATCCCAAGCCCGGCCCGGAAATAACCCATGTTCGGGCACTGGAGGACCGAATTTCTTGTGAGATTACGTTCCCGCGCCTTTTGGGGTACCGTTATGAGCTGCCGAGTGAAACGCTAACAGCTAATTTTACCGACGAATCAAAGCTTGTGCTCTCGACCCTCGATATCCCAACCAAAACGGAAAATGCACCTATAGTGGGCGAATCCACCATCCACACCCTGGATGATCTAAAGAGCCACCGCATTCAAGAAGTGGCCTTCCTCCTGGCTAAATTGACCATGAAATACTTCCTCGATGATGACGGCAATGCCAAACCCTGGCTGTTTCCTCAGATTCTCTCCATCACTAAGCGCTGGCTTGAGGAATGTATTACGTGCAAGGACAATACGTTTCCCCAACTACTTCTCTTGATTGAATTTGCCCACAACGCGGCTGATCGCATCTATCGAGCTATCGTTGCCGCTGAATCAGGAGACAAAACCCTCAAGCCCATTCTCTACCCCTACGACCCCACAGGCTCCACACGGTATGTGGATTTCGACACCACTCGCGCAACTTACAAAACGCACCCGCATAAATGCCACATCTCACACGTTGTTGCTGACACCGATTCATGGGAGCAAAAAATGGCCCAGACCCTGGAGGAAGAGGAAATGGAAGAGGTTTTCTCTTATGTCAA
>JAQYWL010000447.1 GCA_030145035.1 Desulfobacteria bacterium
ACTGGGGCGACGTACCGACGTACGTCTCCGCGCAATCCCTTGAGTTCCTTGACCTTGTCCGCCGCGGCGGACTCATTTCTGAATTGGAAACTGACGCCAGTGCCCAGTGTTGTGAGATTCATTTCCGGATGGGCACTATTTAGAAACTGTAAAACCAAAGAGCTCCCCAAACTTCAAACAAGACCAGTTTTGTCAAATGTGTAGGTCTGACACCTTGCTTTTCCAGGGTCATGGTTGGGGTCCTTTTCGATTTTTGGGGGGAGGTTAGCTTTAAGGGCATGATTTGTCAACGGATTTGGAGAGCATAGGGATCGTTTTCGGACTGATTAGTGATACCTGTAGTTCCGGATCACCGCACCAACAACCCCGAGGACCCTGATCTCGTAGTTGTGGAGAATGATCGGCTTCATCCTCGGATTGGCTGGTTGGAGGCGGATGTGGTTTTGAGATTCTCTCTCATATTATTAAACCATGGCAACAGCAAGTTGGTTCTTTAGTTATTTTAGATGTACGGTCGGCGGTTCATAAGTAAGGAAAGGCTTGACCATTGCCAATTTATTGTATAGTATGTCCACGTTTCATGGACATACTATGATTTCAATTGAGGTGAAATCCGTTGAACGCCATTGCGCAGATGCGGCGGAACATTGGCGGTGAGGTATTTGACTACCAGGTCCTGGTGGACGCGTTAGCAGGATACCGCAAGCCCCGGGACAGAATTACCAGACTGCTAGCCAGCGGGGCGATCGTGAGGGTCAAGAAGGGGCTGTACTGTTTCGGTGAGGCCTTTCGCAAGGAACCGCTCAGCCGCGAATATCTGGCCAACCTGATCTATGGGCCGTCGTATGTCAGCCTTGAGTATGCCATGAGCCATCACGGTCTGATCCCGGAGCGGGTGGAGACCGTCACCTCGGTGACCACCCGACGTTCGCGTGATTTCGACACGCCCTTCGGTAGCTTTTCCTACCGCATGCTGAACGGCCCCCGTTATGCCGTAGGCGCCATCCTCGAAACGGCCGGAAAGACGCCTTTCCTGGTGGCCTCCCCCGAAAAGGCGTTGGCGGACAAGGTCTGGACTGACAAGCGGTTCAGCGGACTCCGTGTATCCGATTATGATGCATATCTGTCCGACGATCTTCGCATCGACCGGGAAGCCCTCAGCAGGTTTGACTACTCCCGATTGCAGGTCATCGCCACGGCATATGATTCGGCCAAGATCAACAACCTGGTTCGGTACTTAAAGCGCTTGGAGGAGGCTCCTCATGCATGACGCAATCCGCAGCATGCTGGACCGCTACGAATGCCGGAGCCGCGACGACTATGTCAACGCCCTCAGGGAAATCCTGCAGGATGTGGCTCTGCTCGGACTCTGGCGTTGCAAGTTCTTCGAGCATGCTGCGTTCTATGGCGGCACCGCGCTTCGGGTCTTGCATGGACTGGATCGATACTCCGAGGACTTGGACTTCTCGCTACTCAAGCCCGATGAGTCGTTCTCGCTGAAGGCCTATGGGGATGCTCTGCGGCGGGAAATCAGCAGCTTCGGGTTCCACGTGGAGTTTGAAAGCCGGCGCAAGACGCAGGCAAGCGCAATTGAATCGGCGTTTCTGAAGACAAACACATACAGGCAGTTGATTGTGATTGAGGCCGCCCAGGAGTTGCTCCGCGATCTGCATCCCGCGAAAAACCTCAAGATCAGGCTCGAAGTGGACACCGACCCGCCAGGCGGGTTCAAAACGGAAACTCAGTACGTTCTGCAGCCCATTCCCTTTTCCGTTCGCGTCTATTGCTTGCCGGACCTTTTCGCCGGGAAGCTCCACGCGATCCTTTGCCGGAAGTGGAAGACACGCGTGAAGGGACGCGACTGGTACGACCTGGTATGGTACGCGGGCAGGCATCCGGAGGTTCGGATCAGCCACCTCGAATCCAGGATGCGTCAGTCCGGCGATTACCGGGATGACGAACCGCTGACTCCCGACAGACTCCAGCACCTCTTGCGGCAAGCCGTAGATGACCTCGATGTGGAACAAGCGCGCCGGGAAGTCGCCCCCTTCATAGTGGACCAGCGCGCCCTTGACGTATGGTCGCAGGATTTTTTCAGGCAGATCATCCCTCGAATCGTGTCGATCTGATGCACGTTGAGAGCCGGATCAAGGAAGGCGGCCGTCTCGTTCCTGTAATATACTGATTTTCTTTGTGTCTAGCCTGTCGGCTCGCGCTTTTGCAACCACAGGATGTAAACAAAATAGGGCATGACAAAAAAAGGCCTGTCACCTATTTTAATTGACAAGCCTTATTGACTAATGGCGGGGACGACGAGACTCGAACTCGCGACCTCCGGCGTGACAGGCCGGAAAAACGTTAAAGTTAGGTAAACACAAGGAACCTGAAAGAAACAATAAATTCAGCAGGTTAAATCTTTTTTCAGAACAAATGTCAGTAAGGTGAAAACCCTGTAAATAGGGGGATACTTTTTGTCAAATGTTGACCAAATGTTGACCAAATAGATTTCTGCTTGCTATTTCTCGTCATTCGCATTTATGACTCTGGGAGAAAAGATCGCCTTCAGGCAGGTGATTTGGACTTGCGGAATACATAAATCAATGGGCTTGAAGACCGCTTTCAAATATCAGTGGGCTTATAAACTGTTATGGTATCCATGTCATCAAAATCATTATCAAAAGTCGCAAGATCATAGATCTCATTTTGGATCATGGTTGTGTAGATAAGCGAATCGTTGGTCATAAGACCCTTATTCAACCTTATCTTCTTGCTTTCTAAAACGATGTCTTTGCTCAGGTCTATGATTGCAATCCCTATCTTGGGAATCTTCTCCACATCTTCAATATATTTCGTAAGTTTCGTAATCAAGCCCAAGTTTTTCTTGATCTTTTGGAGAGGTTTATTCTTACTAACGAATTTCTTCTCGATAGCCTCAAGAATCATCAATCTGTGCAGGGTTTCTGCCAGAACGTTAACGGAAGTAAATCCTTTTACCTCCTCAGCTAAGCATTTTTTTAGGAATTGGCTGGATTCTCCTTCCTTGTCGGAGGCGCTAAAGACGAAAATGTTTGCGTCAATGAATACCTTGGTTGAAACCGGTATGTCACATAAATTCGGCATATTGTATCTCAGGAGATAGAGCGACGGATTTTACTACCTTCTTGTTAATTGTGCTGAAAGACCCGGCAAATTCCTCAAAGGCCCTCATCCGCATTTTCAGTTCCTTCTTTGAAACCTTAGGTGCCGACTCTTTTTCAGAAATAATCCCGGCCTTAAGAAGGTGTACCACTTCCACGACCTTAGGAAGGCTCTCTTTCGGAATGCCTCTTATCGCCTTTATGATTTCTTTTTCATAATTAAGGGTTCCCATTTGCTTAAGCTCCTTTGTCAAAACGAAAGGATAGACTTGCCTTTGTGAGGATGAAGCGTAACCAAAACGTGGCCGTGTGTCAAGTCAGGTAGAGTATTCCACACGATTTCTTGAGGCCCTCTTTCGGAATATCAATGCGTTAACGAGGTCCGACCCCAAACACACACTGCCTGTAGAGCCGCACCAGCCCCGCCCGCCTCGCTTGAGCTCACGACCCGCCTGCCATCGCCTCCCCGGCTGGCAAAGACCCGCTTGCAAAAGACTGGCACTGGCGGGCAGGTGGCGGGCAGCTTATCAACGTATCTGCGACCGAGAGCGGCTTCCCTGGCCACCTGTTGGAGTTCCTTGTCAAGAAAAACATGCTCCTGGCTCCAGTCCACATCCGCTGCCATCTCTCGAAAAAAGAAGTCCATGAACTCCTTAAAGTACACCTCCAGGGCCTTCTTCCAGGGA
>JAQYWL010000394.1 GCA_030145035.1 Desulfobacteria bacterium
ACATCATTTCCTTTAATATTAGTGATTTAGCTTGGCCCGACCCCATTTCCCACAGTCGTAGCGGGGATGTTTCCGGTGGGGGCGCTTTGGGGTTTCAGGCCGCCCGAGGAGTTGAAGGAAAATGGGGCGAGGGCGCTGATTGAGCGACCACAGGAGATTCTGTCCTTGATCGGCGCGTCTCCATAAGAGGGGGGTGTCGGCTCACCCTTTTGTTACAGTTGATTCGCTGGATCAGACCGCGGCGGCCAAAAACAGACCATCATCTTGAAAACCCTTGACAAAACAATAAGTTGCTGGTAGCCTTCCTTCCGATTGAGATTGCCCCGTGATCCATTGACCCCAATTAAAGAAGGTGCCATGCATTGATTCGTAAGACCCCGTTTCTCAGAAAGAGAGCGGGGTTTTGTGCTTTCAGCTTTGTATATTGGCTATCATCAGAAAAGCGCAAAGCACGTTCAACACGAACGTCCCGGTCGGCGGTCCGCCCTTAGTTCTGATTGGAGGAAGTTACTGATTTACCAAGGGATAGGGTATACCATGGTCTTCCGGGGCAACGTGTGCGATCGTTTCTTCCAACACTCCGGAATAAGTAGGCGCACATAAATCCTTACCTGCAACTATAAGCTGCCTCGCAAGTTCCTTCAGGGGACGCATGTCAAAAGGTTGGATAGACATCATTCATCTTGCAAGCTTCACCTTTATGATTATCACCCTGCTCCCATTGGTAATCGTTTATGAGCGACTTAAATTCAAATGGCCCCTTCAAACCCAGGGCCTTGTATTCCCATATATTGCCAGGCGTCCAATGAGCCTGCTTCCCCATTTCCCAAGATAAGGGACTTTTATCGCCTCGGATTGCGATAAAGTTTCCCCAGCCTACATCATAATGCACCCTGATAACGGTTTCGCAATCGCTCAGGTACCTATCCTTCACTACCTGAGGTGTATCGTAGACCATGCCTTCTTTCTTGGATCTCAGAAGCCTTATGTACTCTGCGTGACTCCATGCCAGAGGAGTTGCAGAACCGGTCCCTTCTCCTGGCTGATACTTTCCCGTATGTTGATCCCAAACCTGCTCAGGGAGCATTCTTCCCTCATTAGCAAATCCCTCCATGGTGTGAATATAATTGTCCACAGCCAAGGCGTTCCCCAGCGACAGTTCATAGTGACCTCTCTCTCCCGTTAGGAGCGGCCAGAGTCTTCCCTTACCCGCTCCGGTGTAATCTGCTCCATCTGGAGTTTCTCCATATCCGTCAAAGTTGTAGCGATAAAAACCTGGTCCCTTGGGCGTATTTACCTTTATGACCTGGTCATACTCACCGATTGTCTCCCCAATGTGGTAATCATCAGCAGCTTTGATGCCAAAACGTACCAGCTCCAGAAATCCGCCGCCTATAACCTCCTTCTCCAGACGTGATCCTCCGCCATTTCCAACCCAAAATCTAATATCATCATTGGGATTCCATGAAGAGCCGCATCCGGAGGCCCCATCTATTCTCTCATAGTACTTGCCATTGCCATGAGGCCCATTGGATGTAAACGTCCAGCTTTCGATGGATGATGCCCACTCATCTGCCTTCTTCAGATACCATTGTGCTGCCCCTGGGTCATTGCTAATTTGGGCAAAGTCGGCGGCACAGACAAGAGCAGCAATTTCTGCCGCTATTGTCGAAGGCGAACATCCAGCGTTTTCTTCCCATCTCTCCTGCTGGGTCCATGGACCGTAGTGGGAAATGAATTCCGCAGCGGGCTTGATAAAGCTGGCATAATAATCAGCGGCATTAATCTTGTTTTCTTTCCACAGTCGCCAGGCCAGAATGATAGGCATGGCAGTCTCATCCATCTGCAACCCGCCCCAGTGGGGTATCCCGGAAAGCCAGCAGTTTTGGGGAAAAGAACCGACTTTTGGGAATACAGAGCAAGAGCTCCAGTTACCCGCATCATAGCCGAACTGGATAGTCTTGAGGTACTGCAGGGCGCTTGCGGCTGTCTCATAATCTCCTGCCGCTATGAAAGCTGTAGCTACTTGGTACAGGTCCCGGGGCCAGACTACATGATATCCAACAGGACCGTCCTTATATCCATCCGGCCCGGAACCTGGAAGAATGCCTCTTTCGTCGCTAGAGCTAATATCCGACTGAGAGGTTCCCCAGGGAACAGTCAAAGAAGCAATCATACCGCCGTCGAAAGTCTTATCCTCATGAGCTTTGAGGACCATTGCAGACGTATAGTACAGTTTTCCTGCATCTCCGCTCTGAGCGCTTAGGTCTATGATTTTCTTGCAGTAGTCTTTCCAACCAGTTA
The DNA here is from genome assembly GCA_030145035.1 of Desulfobacteria bacterium. Taxonomy (GTDB): domain Bacteria; phylum Desulfobacterota; class Desulfobacteria; order Desulfobacterales. Next base: position 2,305 of record JAQYWL010000394.1, read on the forward strand.
TGTATTCTTTCTTAATCTTCTTATAACCCTTGTTCAGGCTTGCCTCGGCGGCTGCCTTAGCGCTCCCCTTGTCATTGCCGAATCCAATCACCAGGTCGAACTCCTTTTTCCCGGAACCCGCCGGCAGGGCCAACTCCACTGTTAAGGCTACATTGCCATTGGAAGCTCCGGAATAACTCCAGTCCATATGAAAATCGCTGCTGATATCCTGCCAGCCGTCAGAGGAGCCCACGAAACCGGCCGACACCTTGCTAAATGGGATTGAGCTTATGAGCGCCTGGTATTGTCCGATAAGAGGATTTTGAGAGGCGAATTTTGCTCTGTCGTCCCAGGCATATAGGGCATCGGGGGTCGCTTCGCCGTAGTCATAGAGCCCGGTGTTGCTAACCCCCGGATTGAGGAGAATGTAAACCTTTAGTCCTGCGACTTTTGCATCAAAAGTGACATGTTGAATTAGGGTGTCTCTTTCGGGATCCGTTACGATCTCCTTAACTATAGTATACTTCCCGTCTTTATCTGTGCTGGTTAGCTTATAAGCCAACGCCTTATCATCGAGGTATTCTACTTTGTGACTTGTATCCTTCTTTTCTTCATCGAAAAAACTCGTGCCATCGGTTATCAAAAATTGAAGGTCTGTAATTTGCGCCATATCTATCTGAGGCCAGTATACCTCTGATATAATGCCTTCCACCAAGCTGAACCAGACCTTAGACTTCTTGCCATAGGATGTTCCTACTCCCATTTTTCTTGCAGAGGTCCATACATGGGTCGCTCCCGGAGCGCCTGGTGCCTCCTCGGCCATCCCCGTACTGCCGAATAATGACAGGCTAACGCCAATCAACAAAAAGAAAAGAACCTTACATAGAAAAAAACTTCTTTTTTTCATATTGTTCCTTCCTCCTTTGCATTTTTTAGCTGCTAGAAGTGTGGAGATCTTTGGTTTTGGACTGTGGATCTGAGGGGAAATCTATGACAAATCCCTACACTTTATGCCAAATGGCCACCTGCAAAATGTTGCCATTCGAAAAAGGTCTATCGAAGCGACCTCAGCCCTTCCCAATCTCTGGAACTTCGACTTGCCTATATGCTGAATACATTTCCGTCCTCCTTTTCTTATGTTTGCATCGTCCAAATTCAAACCCGGGACAGGCGAATAGTCGCAATCTTCAGCATACAACTGCCGCACTGCTTACTGATTGGTGACCAATTTGCTCAGAGAAGGTACTTGTCTGCATTCTCTATGACCCTGTCTACCGCCTTGGTAATCTTCCCGGCCAATTCCACATATCCAATCAACTCTTGAATCTCTTCTCTCACCTTTTGGAGTCTCGGCATCACATCTTTCACGGAGCGCTCCAAGGTAGCAAATTCATCTGTCCGGGCCTCAATAAATCCCCTGTTCAATTGGGTTAGGATATCGGAAATGGCATCTTGCCATTCCTTGATCCGCTTCTTGTCATCCCTCGTTTTAGCGTCAAAATATGCTTTCTTGAGCTCGTCATATAGTCGGTGAAAGGCATGGTAGACATCTCCCTGGGCCTGTTCGTTCCATTCACTGCTGTCAGGGATCTCACTCATCTTCTTGTCTCCACAATCATACTCGAAAACCCAGTCACTCCTTCAATTCTCCATAAAACTCCTTCACGCGTTTGGCCTCGGCAGCAAGCCCCCGGATGCGGGATTCGAGGCCGGGTGACTTTTTCTCGAAGGCTTTGACGAGCTGGCCATGCGTTTCTCGAAGGCTCCCCAGTGATTTGGCCACCGCTCCCATGGCGGCATCGGCCCTTTCCTGCTCAATTCTCATCTCCGCAAGCTTCGTGAGCTCTTCCCAGAGGGCGTGTGGGGAAAACCTCGCATGATTGTCGGCAATGAACATTTCACGATTGCCGATGATGTCCCAATACTGCCTTGCTAACTGCGCCCTGAGTCCGGGTCCCTCAGCCGTACCAATATCCTTTGAAAGCAGGTCGCATATTCTGGCCACATGAGGATCCATCGCGTCCACAATCTGCCTCACCTCTTTTTCTCGCTGGAACTCTATCATCCAGCGGCCGATCGCGTTTACTCCGGTTGTGAAACCGGCAATCTCGGAATCCCTGATGTCATTTCGGTTCATGCCGAAAGTGCTCATCCCATCGCTGTTCTTGAATTCGATCAATGTCTCTCCAAAGGCTTTGGTCTCTTCGTCGAACTCCTGAAGTCTTTCGTCACTCATGATTTCTGCTAGAAGTCGGGCGTATTCCGATAATGCGTTTAGCACCCTCACCCTTACATTCAAAGGCTCCTCTCCAAGAAAGGGCTCGATCTTTCTGACATCAAAGCCCTTCTCAGGGTCATAGTGTGCAATGATCGACGAAACCTGTGCCTTAAAGTAACTTTTCTCTACAGCATTGAAGGATTCGACCACATTACCCGTAACCAAGCCCGTGGCTTCGGAGAACGCTTCAATCCGCCTCTGGGGCGCGGAAGACGCGCATCCTGCGAGAAAGCATAAGGCCGTGACTATCCAAAGAGTTCGGAAGCACGTAAGGTCGGCAAGGGCAAAAAAGTCTGTGCGCAGCCCATGCGAACCCATGTAGCTTCTATGCCACAGGCTCCTGTGTGGTACGCCCCGCCACCTGAATCTCATGTTTTTGTCTTGAGTTCTCTGATGGGAAGTCTTCATCTCCTGAACCCTCCAGGATGCGGCTGCATTTCAGCGGTAACGATTTGGGTATCGTAGCGGCAATATCGCTCTCCCGAAGCCGAACTCGTTTGAACTCCCAACGGAAAAAGCCACTCCGTCATGAGCAAGGTATACACGTTTTGAGGGGTTTCTCCATTGGGCACCTCCTGGCTGGAGTTTAAAGGATGAATGGACTTGTGGGCCATTTAGCAAAAGAATGCTACCGAATTCAATGGGGTGAAGACTGTATTTTGGGGGAAGAAACGATGTATTTACAAGGCAGGAAAAGTGCTCTATGGCAAGGAGATTTATGGAGGTCCAGAGACCACGGACATAGCGCCTAGTCGATAACGTATCCACACAATATGTATGGGACTATTTGGAGTACTCTAAATTCAATATCGCTTGCACTATTATCGCCCACCAGACAATTTTGTCAAAGATTCCTAACCGATATCGCAACTTTTGTCAAGGTCTGGACCAAGATTCGGTTAACCGATAGACTGAATGGGTGACCCCTTATTTGACCCCTTATCATTGGGAATCCTTCCGGTCTTGCATACTCGTTTTGGGGCCAGGCATTGTTATGGTACGAAGGGTATCATAAAGCAGAACACGCCCTTCCCCTTGTAGCAGAGGCCTTAAGGCTCTTCAGAAAGATTGGAATGGAGCCACAGGCCCGAGAAGTAGACGAGCTGCTGGCTAAATTGCAAAAAGAAATGGATAGACAGGATAATGCGGGAAACTGACTCATGCGGCTCCTGCCTCGCGCCCGCCTGGCTTTGCCGTTCATCCTTGCGCTTTGAGCAACCATTTCCATGCAGGCATGATGCGGATGGTTCCCGTTTTTGTCTCGATTGTAGATTCCTCGCTAATATTGATCACCAAGGAGGCTCCGGACCAGGCGTTGTGTCTGACTAATCATGTATAGTGGAATAGACAATATTTGATCAACATATGACAATTCGTGCATTGAATATCGGACACCAAGCAGTGTTTTGGGATATTCTTTAAGGAAAAGCCCCATGCTCTTCAGTGAACCTCTCGCGCAGGCCTTCACCTCTACCGGTATCGGCATGCCTTCGATTTCTATTAGAAAATCAACTTCTGCATTGCTCCCTCGGGCTTCCCTTGCCCAAAAATGTAATTTTTTGTCAGAGTAAGGATCCGCGCCAGCAAGCAACTCTTGAGCGACATACTGTTCTGCAACACTGCCTGCATTGATTTGCATGATAGAGTTATCAAGAATAATAGAGTCCTGCACGCCAAGAGCATTTTGCATAAGACCGACATCGAGAAACGCTATTTTGAATTTACGTTCATTGGTAGTTGCCAAAAGAGGTACTCCCGCACCGGATGCGTGGCATATTTTAGACAGGCATCGCGCATCGCATAGCAACCCAAGCGCCTCCTTCAGGAATTTAGCTTCGATGCCTGGATTTACATGTGAATACTTGTAACGCCGACCAGCCATTTGTGGGGCGCTGGAACACACTTCTTTCAAGTATTTATGTTTTGCGGTTGATGCATACTTGGCAAAATCATCTGTATAAGTCCGAATAAGCCCGGATTGCAGTCTCTGTAATTCTTCCATCAAGACCTTATTTTCAAAGGCATTAACAACTCTGGGCATTCCGCCGACTAAC
>JAQYWL010000271.1 GCA_030145035.1 Desulfobacteria bacterium
GCCAGTGGTCAGCTTGGACTTGGACATTGTGGTCGCTGCTACTAACATCGAGGCACTTTGCGAAGCCGTCACAAAGCATTTCAAGTTTGAGCGGTTTCCCCATAGCATCAATCTGAGCAGTAGCGAGTCCGATCTTCGAATCCAATTTGAGTTCAAGCGTTCGGCTGATAATATAAATTGGAATAGGAATCAATAAAAATTAAACTCGTTGTTCAACCTGTTTACTTATTTATGGACTTCAGGGTTTGTACGGCTCCGCCTGTTCTTGATCGCTTAAAGGGGCAAGGGCTAAAAAAGCCTAATGTCGGTTCTTCTTAAAGATATCAATGAACGGGTTGTTCAAAGGAGAAGGCTTAGGTTTCTTCCGATTTTGGGGCTCTTTCCTCCTATCTGAAGGTTTTGACGTTTTGCCCCCGTCTTTTTTTGCCTGATCCGTTTTTTCTTTCATGGAAAGAGAGATACGATTCCTTTCCATATCGACATCCAGGACGGTGACGGTCACCTGTTGATTCACCCTGACCACCCGGCGAGGATCCCTGACAAAACGCTCCGATAACTCGCTCACGTGAACGAGGCCGTCCTGGTGCACCCCAACATCCACAAACGCGCCAAAAGCGGTAACATTTGTGACCAGGCCCGGAAGCCTCATGCCCGACCGTAAGTCCTCAATCTTTTCCACTCCTTGTGCAAAGCCGAAGACTTCAAACTGTTTGCGAGGATCTCGGCCCGGCTTTCCCAGCTCCGCGAGTATGTCGTGCAGTGTAGGCATTCCGACCTTGTCCGTGACATATTCGCTGATATTGATCCGTTGCCGCATGTTCTCGTCGGCAAGCAGATCTTTTACCAAACCCCCCAGGTTCCTGGCCATAGACTCCACAATAGAATAAGACTCGGGATGCACCGCACTGCTGTCAAGAGGATTCTTTCCGTTCCTGATGCGCAAAAACCCCGCTGCCTGTTCAAAAGCCTTGGGTCCGAGACGCGGAACTTTTTTCAGATCCTCCCTGGCCGAAAACGGACCGCTCTCGCTCCGATAAGCAATGATCTTTTTGGCCAGCTGCGGCCCAAGTCCTGAGACATATGTGAGCAGCTGTTCACTCGCCGTATTCAACTCCACACCCACGGCATTAACACAGCTCATGACCATATCATCCAGGCTGTTTTTCAATGCAAGTTGATTTACATCGTGCTGGTATTGTCCTACGCCTATTGACTTGGGATCTATCTTGACCAACTCCGCCAGGGGATCCATGAGGCGCCTTCCTATGGAGACAGCTCCCCGGAACGTGACGTCCAGATCGGGGAACTCCGCTCTGGCCGCCTCGGATGCCGAATAGACCGAGGCGCCGCTCTCATTGACCATTATAACCAAAGCATTTCGAGGTAGATCCAGGCCCTTGACAAAGGATTCTGTCTCTCTACCGCCGGTTCCGTTCCCTACCGCTATAGCTTCAACTTCGTATGTTTCGAACAATTCCCTGAGCCTTGCAGCCGATTCGGTCCGGGCGTGTTCGGACTGAAAAGGAAAGATAGTAGCGGTCTGGAGCAGTTTCCCCTGGCAATCAAGACAAGTCACCTTGCAGCCCGTTCGAATACCCGGATCTATAGCCAGGACATTTTTCTGGCCAAGAGGCGGAGCAAGGAGCAATTCGCGGAGATTGTCAGCAAAGACCTTTATGGCTTCTTTATCAGCCCTTTCTTTTGCTGAAAGCCTTATCTGGGTCTCCATGGCATGTGATAGAAGCCGCTTGAAGCTGTCGCGCACAGCTGCTTTGACCTGCTCGGAGGCGGCACAGTTGCCCTTCACAAATAATGTCTCAAGCAAGGCCAATGCTTCTTCTTCCGGAACAATGACCCGAAGGTCCAGGATCACCTCTGATTCTCCACGTAGCATGGCAAGAATCCTGTGGGAGGGCGCCTTAGCAACAGGCTCTTCCCAGTCAAAATAATCTCTGTACTTGCCGCCGTCGGCTTCCCTGCCAAATATCACCTTTGTCTTGAAGACCCCTTTTTGTGCATAAAGGGCTCTCATTTTTTCACGTACCTCAGCGTCTTCGTTAACCCATTCCGCGATGATGTCTCGAGCGCAGCTAAGGGCGTCCTCAACCGATTCAACCCCCTTCTCCGAATCGACAAAGGCGTCTGCCTCGGAAAGCGGATCCGTGGTTTCCTCTTGTTCAAATAGTGCCTTTGCCAGAGGTTCAAGTCCCTTCTCCCGTGCCATGGTTGCCCGTGTGCGTCGTTTTGGTCGATATGGGAGATAGATATCTTCCAATGCCGTGAGCGTCTCAGCGGCCGCAATTTTTTCTTTCAGCTCGTCGGTTATCAAATCCCGTTCCTGAAGCGACTTCAGTATGCTTTCCCGCCTTTTGTCTAATTCGTTTAGTTGGGCAAGCCGGTCGCGGATAGCTGTGATGGCCACCTCATCCAGAGAGCCGGTCGCCTCCTTCCTGTAACGGGCAATAAATGGAACCGTGGCGCCCTCTTCGATCAATCGGGCTGCGGTAAGGACCTGATGCAATTCACCTTCAAGTTCTCCAGCGATCTTTTCGATATGTTTTTCGTTCATGAAAACCCCTTTTTCATATGAAATATGTGGGCTATACCAGTTGGGGCTTATCGTCAAGCGGAAAAACCCGCCCCTCCATGGTGCACTTCGAGACAAACCTATTTCGAAGCGGCATAACATAGCTTTTTATGAGTTCAGCATTAATTGAACGTCTCGGAATTTCTACAACCGGTTGTAATCATTTATCTTTCAGTGGCGCTTTCTTGAGCCATCATTCCAGTATTCCAATTGTGAGCGAAGCGAACTAACTTGTTGACTGCTAAACACCATGGTAGGGATTTCATGGGCACAGGCTTTAATAGATCCCGCCATTGAGTTTTCATCGATCACTGACCCCTCCCTTGCTCTCGGCAATCCCCTTAAATTGCGGTGGCGCGACTGGTTGGCGACGACGATATGTTTTTGCCGGTCTTATCTGTGCTGCTGCCGAAAATCGGAGCCAATGGGGACGGGAGCCAATGGGGACGTAGATAAACAAATAAGTAAGTGTCATAACATCTAAAAATAACTAAAGAACCAACTTGCCGTTGCCATGGTTTAATAAAATGAGAGAGAATCTCAAAACCACATCCGGCTGCAACCGGCCAATCCCCCGATGAAGCCGGTCATTCTCCACAACCACGAAATCACGATTCTCGGAGTGGTGGACGCGGTGATCCGGAAATACAGGTACCGCTAATCAGCCCGAAAACAATCGGAATGTTCTCCAAATCCGTTGACAAATCACGCCTTTAAAGCTAACCTCCCTCAAAAATCGAAAAGGCCCCCCACCGTGCCCTTTACCAAAGCCGACATCATTGACAGCATCCATCACAGACTAGGCCTTCCTAGGGCCAGATCCATCCAGGTGACCGAAACTCTCCTGGAAATCATCAAGCAAACGCTGGCATCCGGCGAGGATGTCCTGATCAGCGGATTCGGGAAATTCTGTGTCAAAAACAAGCAGGAACGGAAAGGAAGAAATCCTCAGACTGGTGAAGATATGATGCTGGGATCGAGGAGGGTGGTGACTTTCAAATGTTCCGGGGTTTTGAGGGATAGGATTAATGGGGACGTAGATAAACAAACAAGTAAGTGTCATAACATCTAAAAATAACTAAAGAACCAACTTGCCGTTGCCATGGTTTAATAATATGTGGCGGTTCATGTTAAGATACTGGTTCACCACGCCAACGAGAGAGAATCTCAAAACTACATCCGCCTGCAACCGGCCGATGCTGAGATGAAGCCGATCATTCTCCACAACCACGAGATCAGGATTCTTGGGGCGGTGTATGCTGTGATCCCGAAATACATGTGAATTTTGGGGACATCCTATAGTTTTACAGTTTCTAAGTAACCCTTTTAGAGCCGGTCATGGATGTCCGGCATCTTTCGTAATATGAGCATCGAAATGGAAGCCATAGGTTTTGTGCAGACTGATGCCGAAAAAATTCCCCGGCATTGGAGTGTTTCGGATGTGGAAGGGACATTAGTCATTGATGAAAAACACCTGCATGGACTCAAAGATATCAGGGCTGGCCAACGCATCGTTGTCATTTTCCACTTTCATCGAAGCCCGAAGTTCACTTCACAATTTCTCAGCCAGACGCCTCCACACCGTGGAGAGCAATTGGGCGTTTTCAGCATCTGTTCGCCAATCCGACCAAACCCCATCGGCATGTCGGTCTTGGAAGTCCTTGGGAGGGAAGGCAACGTCATTTACGTCAAAGGACTGGACATGGTGGATGGGACACCTATCTTGGATATCAAGCCCCATGTTGAAGACAAACACACTTGTCCGAGTTTCGAAGGCAAACGGCGCCCGACCACTCCATGATCCATTACATCATGTTTCGCGTTACAGAGAAGAAAGTTGGTTCAGGGAAAGAGTTATGACAATAACTGTTTTTCCATGCTCTATGGATCACGCCCCTACATAAACGCCCCTACCAGTTCTCTGGATCTTCCTCTGCTTACCAGCCCTAAAAAGGATATTCCTGATCGTTTTATCCGCAAGCCCGGTCTTCTTTACCAACGTTGAGACATCAGCACCCTTCTTTGACCTCTTGATAATGTTCACAACCTGGTCAGTGGCTGTTAGTTTTGTAGCTTTCTTTTTTGCAGGATACTTCTTTGCAGTCTTAGCTTTTGCTTTGGGTTTCCGTTTAGCAGCAGCTTGAGCCTTCTCCAGCTTGGCCACCTCCTTCGCCAGTGATTCGGTCTTTCTGGTCAGGGCCTTGAGTCCCTTGGTCACCGCCTGTAGATCCTTCTTCAGATTTTTCATGAGCGCTTTCCCTCCTTAACTGGATTGTATATAAAATCACGAAGCGATTTTATTACTTATAATCAACCCGCTCCTTCAATTCCTTCCCACACTTGAAATAGGGTAGTTTCTTCGCCGGTACCTCCCTCGGTTCTCCGGTCTTGGGATTTCTACCGGTGTAGCCTTTATAGTCCTTTATATAGATGCTGCATAGGCCCCTGATCTCGACCCTGTTGCCAGCAGCAAGGGCTTTGGAGATTTCATCAAAGAACAGTTCAACGACCTGCTCTGATTTAGTTCTTGACAGGCCGGTTTCCTTGCGTAGGGTATCTATGAGATCGGTCTTGTTCATCTAGGTTCTCCCTTTGGAATTCGGTTAAATTTGAATCATATAGGGGTCTTGGGGGAATGTCAAGGGATGTTTGGGGGCTATCGGGGTATCAAATGATTTTTTCGGAAAAGGCCTTCAGCATGTTTTCGGCTGTCTTGTCGTAATCAATCTCGTAGGGCCAGCTATCCTTTGATGTAGTTGCCCACAATGGGAATGACTTTCTGGCAGTTGGGACAGCTCTTCTGTGTAGTTATGTGGTACGCCCTTACGTGAAAGACATATCGCTCAATCAAGAGCGTTTTGCAATGGGGGCAGTAGCTATTCTCATAGGGGTGTCCAGGGACATTGCCCACATAGACATAGGTTAAGCCTTCGGCTACTCCCATATCCCTTCCTTGTTCCAGGGTAGTTACAGGGGTTGGCGGTGCCTCAAATTGGTATGCCGGATAATAGGCCGAGAGATGCCATGGCGTATCCTTGCCGAGTTCATTCTTGATCCTTTTTGCTATGCCTCTCAAACAGGCATGATTATCATTTACGCCGGGAATGACTAAGGTCGTCATCTCTATGTGAACACCCCATCTTTTAGCCTCCACCGCATTTCTCCAGACTTTGTCGACATCGGCACCACAATACCTCTGAACGGCCCTTTTGTCCCCTTTGACATCTATGTTCATGGCGTTAAGGCCATGTTCGGCCAACAGCTTCAAGGCCCCTTCACTCATATAACCGTTCGAAACGTAGGTATTGTAATAGCCCGCATCTCTTGCCAGATCGAAGACATCCAGGGCATATTCCAGAAGAAGGGTCGGCTCATTAAAGGAGATGCTGCTTCCCTGGCAGTCATATCGTTTCATCAGCTTCACAAATTCTGAAGGGCTGATATAGGTGCCTCTCTTTGCGTCAGGATATGATTTGCTCAGCTCCCAGTTCTGACACCACGGACAGGTGAAGTTACACGACCATGTTCCCACGGTTAGTGCTCGGCTTCCAGGATAAAAATGGAAAAAAGGTTTCTTCTCGATAGGATTCGCGCTAAGAGAAGATATATCTCCGTAAACCACGGTCTGAAGTGTACTGTTCATATTCCTTCTGGTTTTGCAGAATCCGAATCTATCCGGAGGTATCTCACAAAACCTCTCACAGGTGCCGCATCTCACCTTTCCCTCCGCCAGCTTCTTGTAAAGAAGGGCCTCTTTGATCCTCGAATCGGTCGAGCCTCCAGGTTCCTCTAAGGATGACATATAAACAAAATACAGGATTCACGCCCGGTGGTCAAACATGGTATAAAGGATCGCCTCCCATAGTAAGAAAAATCAGGACTTGTCAGCTTGACGTGCTGGCTTAGCGGTTGTAAATGAAATTATGGTATAAAAACTCGGCATCCTTCATTTTCGCCATAAAGTAGTTTACACCTATTGACCAGTGTTCAGGTTTCAGTGTTCAGGTTTCAGGTTTCAGGTCTTGCGTTTTCAGTTTCTGACACCTGACACCAAAAAGTACGAACAAAAGAATTTATCTCTTGGCGCCCGCATTCTTGAAAAGTGTAAACCGAGGAATGAAGGATGCCGAAAATCAATTCCCTTTTTTAATCTGGTTAATGATCCGGGTTGAAGAAACCGCCTCTGTGATTGGAATCAGGACAACGCGGCCGCCAGACCTTTCCACAATTTCTCGTCCCAAGACAGTTTCGGTCGTATAATTACTCCCTTTGGTCAGAATATCAGGTCGAACGGCCTCAATGATATGCTCAAGTTCCTTTGTCGAAAAAAGCGTGACGTAATCTACACTATCCAGGGCGCTGATGATTCGAAGGCGCTCCTGCGCCCCAATAATTGGCCGATCCTCGCCTTTAAGCACCTTCACGGATTCGTCATCGTCAATGGCTACAATGAGCACATCACCCATCTTCTTTGATGCGGAGAGGAGTTTGATATGTCCAACGTGGAGAAGATCAAAACACCCGTTCGTCATTACAATCGTCTTGCCTTCCGCCCGGAGGCGCTCTGCTATGGGAATCATGTCAGACAGCGTCTTCTGTTTGGCTGCCAACCCCCCTACGGGGGGTTCAAGAGCCCTCTGAAGCTCTTCCAGTGAAACCGTTGCTGTGCCCACCTTTCCAACCACAATTCCTGCTGCAACATTAGCAAGGGCTGCGGCCTGTCGAAAATCCGCCTCTGGCGGACTCGAGGCGAGCCCCAAACCGAGTACGGCTAAAACCGTGTCACCGGCCCCGGAGACATCAAAGACCTGCCGGGCTTCGGCAGTGATCCAGAAAGGCTTTTTCCCATGCTCAAAGAGGACCATGCCTTCCTTGCCACATGTCATGAGCACCTTTTGCACTGGAATATCCTGAAGCAATTTCCGGCCTGCTGCGATAAGGGACACATCGTCAACAATTTCAATCCCTGCTGCCAAAGATGCCTCCCTCTTGTTGGGCGTGATCGCCGTGGCCCCTTCGTATTTTTTGAAGTTGAGGCCTTTGGGGTCGACGATGATTGTCTTTCTATTCTGCTTGGCCACATCAATGACCTGTCGCAATAGTGACTCAGTCAAAAGTCCCTTACCATAGTCCGAAAGGAGTACCACGTTGAAGTCGTCAAGTCGCTCCTTGACAAAGAGGACCAATCTGTCCGCATGGTCGTCAGATATTTCCCGCCTCGTTTCCCGGTCTATGCGCAGCACATGCTGGTGCCCTGCGAGGATTCGCGTCTTTTTGGTAGTGGGTCTATTTGGGTCCTGAATGAGACCTGTCGTGTCAACATTCTGGTCCTTGAAAAGCTTGAGCAGAAGTCCGCGGTCGGCGGGTTCACCTGCACCGATAACACCTGCCACCGATACCTTAGCGCCAAGGGCGACAAGGTTGTTCACCACGTTGCCTGCACCGCCAAGGGTGCTGCTATCCCGGACAACAGAAACCACCTGGACCGGTGCCTCCGGGGATATGCGCTCTGCGTCACCCCACAGATACTCGTCAATCATCAGATCGCCGATGACTAAAATCCGGCACTTGTCAAACCTTGAGAGATCGATGTTCATAAGCCCTTTCGGTACCCCATTATTTTCAACACCTTACTATGGAATAGTCATTCGGGCAAGGACGAACTTAGGGGCTTCGCCCCAATTTGAGGATTGGAGTAATGGAGTGCTGGAGTAATGGGTTTAGTGGATGGCAGAAATATGTCGCTATTAAATGGCTCTGATTTCAATAGGTTGCATAACTTTCGAAACGTTCAATTATAGCGAAGCTTCCTTCTAAGAAGTTACGGATGCGGGCGGGCCAAAGTTGGTGTGATAGCGTGACCAGAACTCTTCATGGGAAAAGCGATGCTCCTGGGTGCCGTGACATTCCACTGCATAGCTGGCACATACTGCTCCCAACCGAGCGGCGTCTTGCATGCTTCTTCCCGTCACAAGACCCTTAATCAGACCTGCTCGATAGGCGTCTCCCGCCCCGGTGGGATCCAGGACCTGAGCCGGGCGGGCAGCAGGGATCTTGACTTCCTGATCGCGGGTGCAAACGAGAGAACCGTTTTCTCCCAGGGTGGTGATAATACCGCCGGTGCACAGGAGGAGTTCGGCTTTTTCGAGCCCAGTGGCTCGCATAATCATCTCCAACTCGTAGTCATTGGAGATCAACAGGCCGGAGCCCGTGAGCATTTCCGTCATCTGGTCTGCCAACAATGCCGTGATGGACTGTCCGGGATCAAAGATATAGGTGATTTTTTTCTCTTTATAAGTGCGGGCGTAGGTGAACATGTCTTCAAGGTTGCCCGGGGCGACAATGGCCAGTGCTTTTCGAGGGTTTACCCCATCGAATTTGAACAGGGAAGGGTACTTCATAGTCCCTGGATTGAATCCGGTAATTTGATTGTCGGCCTGATCGGTGGTAATATAAGCGCCTGCGGTCAACTCCTCTGAGATTCTGCGGATTCCTTGCAGGGAAAGTTGATGCTTGAGCAGCCAGTTTTCATACCTGTCAAAGTCTTTGCCTGCTGCTGCCAGAATCAAAGGCTGTTCTTCCAGTAGTGCAAGGCTGTACGCGATGTTGCCGGCCGTGCCGCCAAATTTCTCGGTCAGACCATTCACTGTGAAACAAACATTGAGAATATGGATCTTATCAGGTAGAATGTGATCAGCAAACTTTCCAGGAAAGTCCATGATCCGGTCATAGGCCAAAGATCCGGATACAAAAATCTGCATGTGAACACTCCTTGCTATAAGACCAGAGGGACGCATTCATATATCTCGCAAATACGCCCGAGCCAGAGCTTTTGGCTAATAGACTGGCTGCCCAGGGTAGGTAAGTAGCTTCAAAAGGTCTCCGAGTCAATGGAAAACGGTTCAGTTATGGAAATGCAGCGGCAAGCAGAAATCTTTCGGGCCATGGAACGGCCTGATTTTTATCCTCATCCCGTGACCGCCATCAGACAACGTGAGACCCATATCTCCAAGGTCTTTTTGACAGGCACCTACGTCTATAAAATCAAAAAACCGGTCAACCTGGAGTTTTTGGACTTCACCACGCTGGAAAAGCGGCGACATTTTTGCCACCAGGAAGTGATCCTTAATCGTCGCTTGACCCGCAACGTGTACCTTGACGTCGTTCCCATCACCTTTAAAAGCGGCCGGTATCACCTAGCGGGGTTGGGTAGCCCTGTTGAATATGCGGTGAAGATGCGCCAACTCCCTGAGAACTGTTCCATGGTTCGTTTGTTGCAAAGAGGAAAGATTGACACGGAGGCTCTTCAGGAGCTAGCCTGCATTCTTGCCGGGTTTTACGGCCAGGCTCCCACTGGCGGACACATCAACACCTTTGGGTCATGGGAAACGGTTTGGGCCAATTGCGAGGAGAACTTCAGACAAACTGAAATGTTTGCAGGAAGGATACTTGACGAGCGCATGTTTCAAATTGTTCGGGCCGCCACGCGATCCTTTTTGCGCAGGTGGCAAGAGCTCTTTGAGCATCGCATTGAAACGGGTAAGATTCGTGATTGCCATGGGGACCTGAGATCCGGACATGTCTATTTTGCCGATGAGATTCAGATCCTTGATTGCATTGAATTCAATGAGCGCTTTAGATACGGAGATATCACGTCCGATCTGGCCTTCCTGGCCATGGACCTCGATTACGAGGGCTACCCGAAAATCGCCCACAGCCTGCTCAAGGCCTATGTTGGGCATACAAAAGACCAGGACGTGTTTGTCCTACTCGATTTCTACAAGTCCTACAGGGCCTTTGTGCGGGTCAAGGTCAACTGCTTCCGTCTCCAGGAAGGGGATCTTATCGAGCATGAAAGGGACAGGCTTCTCAGGGAAACCGCTCAATACATGGACCTTGCCTACCAGTATGCCGTACAGTTCACTCGTCCCACCCTCTGGGTAGTTTGTGGTATGCCGGCTTCGGGCAAGAGTACCATTGCAAGAGAGCTGGCCAGGACATTAGGTGTCAAAGTATTTCGTTCAGATGTGGTCCGCAAGGAGTTATTTGGCTTGCAGTCCTACGAGCAGAGGGACGTTCCATTTGAAGAAGGCATCTATTCAAAGGGGGCCAGTTCACTTACCTATGGAAAGCTCTTGCTGCTTGCCCAGGAAGAGATTGAAAAGGGTTATTCCGTGATTCTGGATGCAATGTACGGCAGCAGGCACCAGCGGAGTGAAGTCATTCGTATGGCACAGGATATGGACACAAACCTGATGTTTGTGGAGTGCATATGCACCGAAGCCGTACTTAAAGAACGGCTGATGAGCCGCGAAGCGACATCTTCGGTTTCTGATGCACGTCTTCCCCACTTCCAACAAATCAAAGCGCACTCTGAACCCCTGAATGAGGTGCGTGACGAGATGCACATCCGCGTGGACACCGAAAAGCCTCTAAAGGAAAGCATGGAACATATCCTTTCCCGGGATTATGTCCTCGAATGCTTGCAAACCGCAAAGGCCATGAAAAGGTAAGATTTGAACCAGTGAAAGAAAATCAAAACTCAATCTTCAATCGTCAATAGACAATCGTCAATACCCCCTGGCTCCAGGATCAAGCAAGCCATGGGAGGCAAAGTCAGGGAAACCGATTGTGGAAAACCGTGAGACTGGATTTCCTCTATCTTGATATAGCCCTCATTGCCCACGTTGCTTCCGCCATAGTAAGCCGAGTCGCTATTGAAACGTTCACGGTAACCTTTCTTTCCGGGCACACCGATTCGATAGTCGTGTCTGGGCACAGGGGTGAGGTTGAGGACACACACCAGATGATCTTCTTTTCCAAAACGGATGTAAGAAATCACACTGTTTTCGGAGTCGTTGCAATCGATCCACGAGAAGCCTTCCGGGAATGGGTCCAGCTCCCACAGGGCAGGATATTCAAGATACAATCTGCCAAGGTCCAGCATAAATTGCTGGAAGACGTGACGCAAGGGGTCTGACACGATGTGCCAGTCAAGCCGCTCCTCGTGATACCACTCGTTCCATGAGGCCAGTTCCGCGCCCATGAACAGAAGCTTTTTCCCGGGGTGTGTGTACATGTAGGCCAGCAGCAGTCTTAGATTGGCAAATTTTTGCCATTCATCACCGGGCATCTTTCTGAGAAGGGAGCCTTTGCCGTAGACGACCTCATCGTGGGACAAGGGCAGGATGAAATTTTCACTGTAGGCGTACATCATCGAAAAGGTCAGATTATTGTGATGGTATTTTCGGTGCACAGAGTCCTTGCTAAAATAAAGCAGTGTATCGTGCATCCATCCCATATCCCATTTAAAGCCAAAACCAAGGCCGCCCAGGTGGGCCGGCGTAGTGACCCCTGTCCAGGCCGTTGATTCTTCGGCGATGGTAAAACACCCTGGAAACAGGCCGTAGACGGCTTTATTCAGCCTCCGGAAAAATTCTATAGCCTCCAGGTTTTCATTTCCTCCGTATTGATTTGGAATCCACTCCCCGTCTCGCCTGCCGTAATCGAGATAGAGCATGGAGGCGACCGCATCGACCCTGAGGCCATCAACATGGTACTTGTCTAACCAGAACAGGGCATTGGCCAGGAGAAAATTACACACCTCGTGTCGGCCAAAGTTAAACACAAGGGTCCCCCACTCTGCATGCTCGCCCTGACGGGGATCACGGTGCTCGTAAAGGGCACTGCCGTCGAACAGCCGCAGGCTGTAATCGTCTTTCGGGAAATGGGCAGGCACCCAGTCCACAATAACCCCGATCCCTTGCTGGTGGCACCAGTCCACGAAGTATTTGAAATCGTCGGGGGTCCCGAAGCGGCTCGTGGGAGCATAGTAGCCTGTGACCTGATAACCCCAGGAGGCGTCAAGAGGATGTTCGGCCACAGGCAAAAGTTCCACATGGGTGAACCCGAACTTCTTCACGTGTTCAATCAGCCTGGGGGCCAGCTCTCGATACGTGAGCCACCTGTTCCCCTCTTCGGCCACACGCATCCAGGAGCCGAGATGGACCTCGTAGATAGCCGTCGGTTCCTGGCGAAGGTTTTGCTGACTCCGGTTGGCCATCCATTGGTCATCATGCCATACATATGCCTCCAGGTCCCACACTATGGAGGCCGTTTTCGGCCTCAGTTCCATGGCGAATGCATAAGGGTCGGTCTTTATCCTCAGATCTCCACTGGCGGTTTTGATTTCATATTTGTAAAGGGTGCCTGCTTTCAGCCCGGGCACAAAGAGCTCCCAGATCCCGGAAGCGCCCATCCGTCTCATGGGGAAAAGCCTGCCGTCCCAGTTGTTGAAATCGCCGATAAGACTGATTCTTTTTGCGTTTGGCGCCCAAACGGCAAATGAGACGCCAGATACACCATCCATGTCACACAGGTGGGCTCCAAGCCTCTCGTAAAGACGGTGATGGGTCCCTTCTCCTGCCAGATAGAGGTCGATATCCCCAAGGGTCGGCAAGAACCGATAAGGGGCATCGCTTTCCCAGCGGTTTCCATCTGCAAAGGTGAAACGAATCCTGTAAGGCAAGGGTAGGCTTTGCTCAGGAATAAAGGCAGCAAAAAGTCCACGCGTATGGCACCTCTCCATAAGAAAAGGTTTCCTTCTGTTAATGAGGACCTCTGCCTTAATTGCCTCTGGGTGGAAAGCCCTTACCACGATCCCCGCTTTGCCTTTGATCGTATGCCGGTGTGCCCCCAGAATGCTGTGCGGATCAGGATGCTCGACCCTGACAAGCCTTTCTATATTTTTCGCAGGAATTCCTGCAAGCAAAGATTCTTTTGTCATTTTACTGGTAAGAAGTTACGTGTTGAGATATGGTCCCCGTTAAAGTCGTCTCCGTACCCTCGTTTGCGAGGAGCTTCACCGAGATCACCCAGCTTCTCGTTGGATAGAATATACAAAAGCGATCTGGTAATCAACCCAAACTTTCAAATGTTCTCTTCCTTGGCCTCTGGCTTTGCCCTTATGGGGGCCCTGAGACGCCGCAGTCTTGAAAATATTTTGGTATTCCTGTAATAAAGGAGGGCATGATGTTAACTTTGTTTATTACTTCTATTGAGAGGTATACTGGAAAGGACTTGATCACCATGGGCTTGATTGACCGGCTGAAACGAGACGGTTTCAAAGTCGGCTATTTCAAGCCGATGGGACATTTTCCCATTAAGGTGGACAATATTGTCATCGACAAAGGCGCATGGCTTATTTACAGACTCTTTCAATTAGAAGATGCTATTGAGAACATATGCCCTGTTGTCATTACCCAGGACCTGATGATGGACAATTACAAGAAAGATGTTGCAGGGTTACAGGAAAGGATAGAACGGGCCTTCAAAAAAATATCGGAGCAAAAGGATGTAGTAGTGGTGAGCTGTGACAACAATTTCAGCGAAGGCAGCACCTTCGGCTTGTCCGGGACACAGCTCATCAAATTATTGAATGCTTACGCCCTATTCGTGGAGAGATATGAATTAGATTTTTCTATCGACTTTCTCTTGGAACTCAAGAAGGTCATAGGTCGGCCTATGATGGGCGTTGTATTCAATAAGGCGGAACCCTTGCACTTAGAGGAGATCAAGGAGTTTGTTTCGCCTTTTCTGAACCGCAAGCATATGGAAGTATTCGGGGCCTTGCCCCGGGATACGTTGTTAGGGTCGACCGTGGTGAGCGATCTTGTTGACCACCTGGGCGCGGATGTCGTGTGTGGTAAGTATAAACTGGACGGCTTGGTGGAAAACTTCTTGGTGGGCGGCATGCAGGTGGACAGGTTCATAACCTACCTGCTGAAAACACCCGCCCTAGGGATTATTGTTGGTGGCGATCGAACGGACATCCAGCTTGTGGCTATCGAAAACGGGGTGAGATGTCTAATTCTGTCCGGAAACCTTTACCCCAACGACATCATCATTGCAAGGGCCGAGGCAAAGGGCGTGCCGATTCTGGTCGTCAGGGATGACACCTACACAGTGGCAAAGAACGTAGAAGCCATGATTGGACA
The DNA here is from genome assembly GCA_030145035.1 of Desulfobacteria bacterium. Taxonomy (GTDB): domain Bacteria; phylum Desulfobacterota; class Desulfobacteria; order Desulfobacterales. The sequence continues at coordinate 14,584 of JAQYWL010000271.1, forward strand.
GTTCAGGCTGCGGGAAAGAGAAAAAATAGACCATGGTATCAAGCTGGTGGACCAGGCATTTGATTTTGAAAAGCTTTATGAAAGCTTGAACCTTGAGCCGCTGTCCAAAACCTCTTGAACATTGTTGAGAACATCCTTCGGCCCATCTGTTTAACTTTGCCTCAAATGATCAGCAGCTAAGGCTGAAGCCGCCTGGCTGGCAAACATGGTCAAGAGTTTCACCTGGTCCCGCAAATGACCAATATGATGGTCATCTATTCCCATGACTATTACCCCAATGTAGGTCCCGCTGGCAACCATCGGAAGGCACAACATCCCGTCTTTTCCGAGGAAGCGAATAAACTGTTTGTCCATAATTGTAGGAGCGGCCTTTGTTGAATAGTTAAAAGAATCCAGAACAATTTTCCGGCGAAGCGACCTGACCAACAGGTTTGTTTCCTTTTGGAAAGGGATTGCCAGATCATTGGCCAGATCATCTTCTTTGTTGCCTGTAATCCCCTTGCCGACCAGGGCATCTCGTTCATGGTCATAGAGGAAAAAGAGTGCGCTGTGAACATCAAATAAGACCTGAAGACCTTGCTTGACAACTTTCAGTATGGACTCTTCTCCGCGGGCTTCCAATAGATTTTGAAGTGTGCCTTGAAGGAGAGAAATCTCTCTGACAGCACGGACGAGATCTTGTCGCTTTTCAGCATCTTTTTCTAAAACTGATCTCCCAGGGGCATCCGGAGGCTCAACCTCTATCTCCAGGGATTCTGCTACCTGCTTTACCTCTTTCTCGGCTAGCGATATGAACCCTTCCACTTCAGACCTGGCAAACCCAAAAACCTCTTCTGCTCTCCTAAACCTGGCACTGGTGTCTTCAAGAGTTTCTAAACACAGAGCATTGGCTACGAATACGATCTTTACCAGAGGAAGTGCGTCCAAAATGCTGCGGACTGGTTCATGGTGATAAAGTACCGCATCCGCCATAAACGACCGCAGATTCCATTGATTGATCATCCAGGCCCCCACCTCACAGTGTGTGGCCCCCAACCGCGTTTCACCTGCCAAAAGCAAATCCGGTTTGCCCCTGTGTGACTCCAGAATCTCAGCGTATTCCTTTGGAAAATTCCCCCACAAAACTAACTTTCCAATATCATGAAAAAGGCCTGACAAAAATGCCTCGTCAGGAGCAGCATATGAAGTCTTTTCGGCAATCAGCCTGGCCAAGGTGGCACACATAAGGGAGTGCCACCAGAACAGCTTCAAACTAAAGACAGAACTCTCCTTGGCCTGGTCAAAATCCGAATATGCTACAGCACCAATGGCAATGGTTTTCACGGCATCTCTGCCCAAAAAAGAGACTGCCTCCTCAATGGTTGTCATCCTATTGCGTGGCCCGTTACCCGCAGAATTGACGATGCTCATAACCCTGGCACTTAACGAGGCATCTTTGTTGACTATTTGAGATATGTCCTCAATCGTGCTTTCGTGCTTGTTACAGACCTCAATCAATTTTAGGACAACATGTGGAAGGGTGGGCAGGTTCCTATGGGTATCTATCTGCTTAAATATATGCGCTCCGTTCTCCATATCTCTAAGCCTGCCTGGCTCCGGGGCATCCTTGGATGCCTCTGGCAAAGATTCTTCTACGGTTTCTTGTATTTCTTTTTTCTCCTTTTTTTTAGGAGTCAATTTCAAAGGGCTTGTCATAAGATTAAGGCACGTTGTCCAAAATGATGACATTCCGGAAGGTTCTAAACCCTCCGGCTGGTCTCCCACAAGGCGCTTGGCGATATTTTTGATACACCTGGAAGCATTCGATTCAGGATAAAGCAACACAAACGCGCGTTGTTCTTTGACGGCTTCCTCCACTTTGGGGTCTTGAACAATAATGCCAAGTGGCACAACATCTATTATGGGAAGATATTTCTTCACTGTTTGCTTGAACTTGGTGTAAGCGTGCCTGGCAATTGACGTACTCTTGCACTGATTTACCACAATCCTTACCGAGCCCTTGAACCCGTTTACACACAATATCTTTAACAGGGCGTAAGCGTCGGTCAGTGAGGTGACTTCAGGGGTTATCACCACTATTACTTCCGAGGAAGCGAGGCAAAAAGAGATGACGTTTCTTGAAACACCTGCTGAAGTATCGAACAGAAGAAAATTGTATCCATCAAATTGGGAAAAAGATTCGATCAGGTGTTCGACTTGGTCGGCTTGAAGGTTGGCCATCCTTTCCACACCTGAACTTCCAGGGATGATATCGATTCCTTCATAGTTTCTTATAATCACATCCTCAAGGTCACGGTGGTACAGAATCACATCTTCGAGGTTGTACTGCGGATAAAGTCCCAGGAGTATGTTGACATTGGCCAAGCCTAAATCGGCGTCAAACAGGCATGTCCGGTAGCCGAGCGTTGCCAGGTGCAGGGCCAAATTGACACTGATGCTTGTTTTCCCAACCCCTCCTTTTCCGCTTGTGATGGTAATTGTTCTGGTCATACGGGCCCCTGATTACCTCATCCCTGCTATATCCTCATACTTGCGCCAAGTCCCTTGTTTTTCAGGAATGCGCTGGTTTGGTAAAGATCTGCAAATATCCTGCCAAGATGGCCACTTTTCAAGGTATTAGAATAGTATGAGCATGTCGATGAGCTTTTCCTGAGTCAATGGCATTAGATCCAAGGTAATGATTATTTTGAGCGTAGGCCCAAAAAAGTTGTTGACAATACAGACAGACGTCCTATATTATGATCACACGCTCAAAAGTTGAAAGGAGCCTATCATGCCCAGACCAAGAAAAGCTCGTTTTGTACAGGGAGGACCCATGGCAAATGTTTTCAGGCCTCGGGGGATTCCCGCCCGGGATCTGGAAGAGGTCGTTGTTCCCATTGAAGGTCTTGAGGCCCTCCGTTTGAGCGATCTCGAGAAACTGGACCAGGAAACTGCTGCTGCCCACATGAACGTATCTCGTCAGACCTTCGGCAGGGTACTTGCTGAAGCAAGACAGATTGTAGCCGAAGCATTGGTCATGGGAAAGATGATCAGGATTCAAGGCGGTTCTTACACCCTCCCTGGCGTTGGTAGGTGGGGTAAAGGAGGCCGGAGAGGGCGGGGCCGCCGGGGCAGACATGGACCGGGCAGTGCACAATAGTGCCAAATCCGAAATACGAAACTTATCATTCGCTTAATAGGGATAGCCTTTTGTTAATTTTGAGAATCTTTAAAAAGATATATATATTCGTCAGGTTTCAGGTTTCAGGCCCGCCCTGGCGCGACAGAAGTTGGATAATGCCTCCGAAAGAAAAACCCGGTCTGGGCCAGGGGGAGAACGCAGTGACAACGATGAACCCCTCCCTCA
>JAQYWL010000289.1 GCA_030145035.1 Desulfobacteria bacterium
TGTGTCGGACCACTGCTACACGTGTACAGCCGGGTCAGGCTTCACATGAGCCGGGGCTGTTCAGACCTGAGTTCAGGTTCAGTTCTCGTACCCTCGGATTTTTTCCTCTGGTGTGTATTGGGGACATCTCAACATTTAAACTTTAAGTGCTATTGGGGCCGTCTATTAGGGAACTATTAGGGGGCCTTGCTTTATGTTGCTGATGACTGATAACTTTAAATGTTGAGAACGTTATGTTGCCTTCAGTCATCAAAACCGGAGAGCGACTTACTGTAGATGGCTATCTGGGAATTGTCACCATCCATCGTGAAAACTGATACTCACCTGTCTGAGCCAATGGGGGAAAATACCTTGTCCGTGGCTTGACCATCGTCTGAAACAGAACCACTTTTCGGGAATCACCTATCTCGTGCAAGACATAGGGAGGAGGAAGCGGATGGACAACAGTCAAACTCGAGTTCTTTTGACCGGCCCTACGGGCTTCATTGGCGGTCGCCTCTTACACGCCTTGGATGAACAGGGCTTCAAGGTTCGATGCCTGGTTCGCCTTTCGGAAAAGCTTACCATCAAGAGGCCGCTGAAGCAGGAGCCTGAGGTTATGTACGCTGACCTGCTGCAACCCGAGACGCTTCCTCAGGCCATGGAAGGCATGGAAGCCGCCTACTATCTGGTTCATTCGATGGGTGGGCGAAGTATCAAAGAAACCGTGGCCTTTGCAGAGCGGGATCGTCGAGCCGCCACAAATTTCTTAACAGCCGCAGAGGATGCAGGGCTTAAACGCATCATTTATCTGGGAGGGCTTGGTGAGACAGGGGACAAGCTTTCGAAACACCTTGCCAGCCGCCAGGAAGTGGCGAGGATACTCCAGTCGGGTCGAGTTCAGACAACCACACTGCGAGCCGCTGTGATCATCGGGGCTGGTGGCGCGTCGTTTGAGCTGATTCGGTATTTGGTCGAACGGCTCCCGGTCATGATGTGTCCGAGATGGATTGATACCCGGTCTCAACCCATTGCTGTTCAGAACGTTATTTCCTACCTGGTTGGCTGCTTGCAGGAACCTGCTACGGCCGGTCTCAACCTTGATATCGGGGGGCCAGATATTGTTAGCTATTTAGACCTTATGCTCATCTATAAGCGGGTTCGCGGTTTGCACAGGTTCATCTTTAAGGTTCCCCTCCTCACGCCTCGCCTTTCCGCCTACTGGATCAATCTTATTACGCCAGTCCCTGCCGGCATCGTCTTCCCCCTGGTTGAGGGGCTCAAGAATGAGGTTATATGCAGAGAGAACCACATCCGCGACCTCATACCTATTGAGCTTATTTCTATGGAAGAGGCAATATGTACGGCCTTGACAGAAACCGAGAAGGGACCTGGCCGGCTGCCATCCAGACAGGCGTGCTTCATATCGGCCAAGGGGACGGGGGGATCATAGGGCCCCCCGTTATTCACAAGATATCCTTCAATATCCAGCCTTACTTTGCAGTTTGGCCCCGGACAGCGAAGACAGGATCGGCCGTGAGAATCTCCGGATAATGGCGATCCGTCACCGGGCGGGACCATCCACGGGCGGAATACGTCTCCAGGTTATCATATCTCCCTGACTGCAAGTAATATTCGAGAACCAGTCCCATTCTTTCAAAGTCGTTCAGCTCTTCCCATATGCTGATAACTTTCGGTGGAAACCAGCGATTGGAAAAGGTATTAATGAAATACCCACCAGGTTTCAACAGCCTTGCCACGTCGCTAAAGACATGGAACGGACGGGCCATGTACTCGACCGAGACTGTGCAGATAACCGCATCAAAGGAATGGTCGTCAAAGGGTAACCGTGGGTCCGAGTTCAGGTCATGAATGATGTACCCTGTGAGCTGTGGGTTATCCTCCATTTCCTCTTTGTTGAGGCCGAGCCCTACCAACGATGCCAGCTTAAGCGATCCGGGTACGTGAGACCGCCAACTGCTCATGAGATCCAACACCTTCATGCCCGGCCTTAGGACTTCTCCATAAAGGCCACGGATAATTTCCTGGGCCTTGCTGTCAATGTGTGTGACAAGGCGAGGCTTTTCATAAAAGAGCGAATCGCTCTGTTCATCCGCACGGACAAAAGGGCAATCCGAGAAGAAATCAGTAGACCTCCCGTTGGAACGGGCCTGCATGCCGGGACCGGAGGTTATGACCTCCGTCCAGTCGGTCAGTCTTCCACCCCGATCCGTTTCTTTTTGCGTGACATCGTAAACCGTGATTTGCAATTCATTCTCTTTTATCGCCAGGGGATGATTCAGATCAACGGTGACATACTCCGGTTCCACGCCAATACAGCGAAAGGGCTCGAGGTTGTTGCTAAAGATGTTGGACAATCCCTTGAGAAGCCCCTTGGGGTAGAATCTGCCATAGCGCGGCTCGACTGTGCATCCTTTGACTCTATGCCGTTCAAATTGGCGCGGGTGCAAGGTGAAGATCTGCTTTGACTCGTAAGGCCGTGTTATCTCTCCGGCCGGGAAAATGAGATCAACCTGATTTCCAATCTTCTTTCCCATCAATGCCTGGTAAACTTCCCCAGGAAAGAGATCCCGCCAAAAGTTGATCTGCTCGGCAAAATAAAATTCTCTATGCCTTGCTACAGCACTGGTCCATGTGAGCTCAAACCCTAGTGTTGCCAAACTGTCCTGTTTGATTTCCATCATATCCTTCCCCTTTTTTAGACATATCCATCAGCTGTTTTTTCGCAATTGAGCAAGGCGGGGCATTACATGTTCCCGTTCATCAGACATTGCAGCCACATCCTTTGTTGCGAAGTCTTTCTATTTGGATCTCATAAGCATCCACGTATTCCCCTTGCTTGCTATCCCCAGTAGCAAGCTCTCTGGGGAGAGGACTCCGATGCTTGTAGCCTCTTCTTGTCATCTCCCGGACGAGAGCCTCGTGGCGCAGAAAAAGGGCCTTTAGCTTTCCACGCCAGCGGCGTGTTTCTGGGTGTTTTGCGTATCCTTTCTTCCCTTGGGTCAAAATTGCCCAGATGGCGTGCAATTCCGTATGCTCGCCAAGAAGGTGAAAACGACACAACTTTTTCGGGGAAATGTCCCAAATGCGCATAAAACGCGCCTCCTTTTCGTCCACGTACGGCTATAATGATGACATTGGCCCAAGATATGTCCGAGTTGGGAGATGTAAAGGTCCCTTCAGGTTTCTCTCGGCGCTTTGCACAGCAGACATGTCCCGTAAACGATGAGGTCAAGACGGGGTTGTGCGGCCTGTCGGTGCGAGGGCTGCCGAATGCATGATGCGGAAGTCCAAGGGATAAGGGCTCTCAGGACAGGAGAGCCCTGGAGGTCCGTTTTCTATGGCTTTGGCATCCTTTCCTTCAGATAGGCCAGTCGAATCACCAGAAGCTTGGTTCGTTTACAGGTGCCATTTACGTAAGGTCACGGGGGGGCCACCTGTGTCCTACGTCACGGGCTCAAAATAGGCATCCGTCAGGCCCTCTAACAAGAGAAACGACGTTGCCTTAATGGCGAAGACCTCGGCATCAGGATGGTGGGCAAATTCCCTCATGTGGGGATGCCTCTCTACCAGTTTGGCGCGGATGCGATCCTTTCTTTCCTTCTCCCTGATTTCTCGGAAGATACCGCTGACGGTCAAAGCCCGTGCTTTAGATCGTTTTGGTCCCTTATCTTCATCCCGCGTGTCAATGAGGAGGCTCACATTAGGATTGTCGGTGAGGTTTCTGTATTTTTGGGTGTCCTTATGTGACACCATGTAGATCTCCGTACCTTCGTCATTTGACGTGTAGGCCATTAGAGAACAGTAGGGCTTATTACCCGAAACAGTGGCCAAGACACAGATGTCCTTTTCTTTGACCGTTGCCTTCATCTTATCCAGCATGGCCTTCTCCTTCTTTTCATTGTTCTATACAACCTGACTTGATATACCAATTTCCCGGACGTTACCAGTATGAAGTTGCCTGGTAGGAGGCATCCTTATGGAAACAAAGATCAAACTGGGCATCAGCACCTGCCTATTGGGAGAAAAAGTCCGTTACGATGGCACTCACAAATTGGATCGATTTCTTAGAGATACGCTGGGAAAGTACAAGGTGGGGCGGCCTGTGGCAGGGAGAAGCGCCAATATCGAGATCAAAAACGAATGGCCGTATTGAAGTGGCCAGGTTTCTTGACTTTTCCATGTTTATGCTTACCGTAAGATAACAGCACGTTGGAAGTGAGTGTCTCACGACAGTGTGGATTCAAAAATCATATCAAGTTTGATGGAAATTGAGGATCATTGTTATGAAAAACGAACATGACGGAAAATATATACATATGCTAACCCAAGCCGATACGAGCCGTTTGGCTGAGGATTATGTGTGGGCAACGAGCGAAGAGTCAAGGCGCCACGCCTTGTCATTGTCCCTGATTGGGTCAATTGTGCATAAGCATCGAGGAACCGTAAAAATAGATGCCGAGACCCATTCCCTCAAAATAGAGGTTCCGGATGAGGAAAAACTGGCGTGTGCTGAAGAGCTCGGCAAGAAAGTCGATATGACCTTGCACTGACAGAATCGCAGCAGACGCTTCAAAAAGCTTGACTGCCCTTGTGGTCATCTAGTTGGCTAGTCTACGTATATTGCAGCCGGGCCGAACGCCCTAAAGACGACTACAGGGAGACCTTTGCATAACGTCTTTGGGTGACGGACGAGTAATCCAAGGGAATGCACACGATGGCGACAGCAGAATGGCGCTTACGAGAAATCTCTGGCCGGATACTGGCGTGGTATGACCACGCTTGATCGATTGAAGGAGTTTGCTTTTTCACGGGTGGATCGAAAAATTATCGAGGCCTTCACACCCGAAGTCGCTCAGGTTGCGGCTTGACATCTGCCTTATTGCTTGTATCTAACGTCATGTACGCCCGGGAAAGGAGGTAACCATGAAGGTTTTGATCACGGGCGGCCTCGGCTTTGTAGGCACCCAACTCTCTATCCGTCTCCTTGGAAGAGGACACCAGGTGACCGTCGTAGACCACAGCCCTGAGCCGCACGCCCACACGCCCCAGGATGTCACATATGTATCTGCGGATACAACCGTCAAGGGAGCATGGCAAGAACACGTTTCACATCAGGACGCGGCAATCAATCTAGCCGGAGCCTCGATTTTTACCCGATGGAACGATAAGACCAAACAGCTCATCCATGACAGCCGTGTTCTGACCACACGCAACGTGGTTGAGGCTATGCCTACGCAACGTGGCACAACGCTTTGCAGCACGTCAGCAGTTGGATACTATGGTTTCCGAGGCGATGAAGAACTCAGTGAGGAGGATACGCCCGGAGCCGATTTTCTGGCCAAGGTCTGCATTGATTGGGAAAACGAGGCTCGGAAAGCAATCGACAAAGGCGTTCGAGTAGCTATTACCCGATTCGGAATCGTCCTGGGCAGGACCGGAGGTGCACTAGGACAAATGATCCCTGCTTTCAAGAAATTTGTGGGGGGACCCTTGGGAACGGGCAATCAGTGGTTTTCCTGGGTTCACATGGAAGACTTGTTAAACGCATTCATGTTCGTCTTTGAGAAAGACGACATCAGCGGCCCGGTCAATTTCTGCTCACCGAATCCGGTTCGCAACAGGGACCTGGCCAAGGCGTTGGGAAGAATTCTCTGGCGGCCGTCTTTTGTGAGAACGCCTGCCTTCATGCTCAGACTCGTCCTTGGAGAATTTGGATCTGTCCTTCTCGAGGGCCAGAGGGTTGTCCCGGCTCAGCTCGTCAAACATGGGTTCACGTTTCGCCATCCGGAGATCATGGGGGCGCTGCAGGACATTCTTGGGAAAGATAGATAGTGTCCATGGATAAACGGCATCTTATGGTCCCATGCCGCCCTTGTCCGCAGGTTTCTACTATCCTCAACGGAGCGCTCCTCCGCCTGTGGTTGAAACCTTTGTGCCTGCCCTGTGGAATGTAATGTTATGCCATCGGGGCGGCCTGGTCTCCGAACAAAACCTACCGTTTCAAAAGCTTTTCCTTGGTCTGTTTGGCCATAATGAGTTTTAAAAGAGCTTCTGACATAGTGTGCCGGTCCCCGAAAACACCAATCCGCCTTCTCGGTTTACCCAAATCTTGACCCCAAACTTGACAACATTAGCGTTATCCGTTAGAAATCTATAATGAAATAGCTTGGTGGGCGAGTATAACTGTTGGCAAAAAGCATTAGTTTTTAGCCGTTGGCGATAACCACAATATGTTGAAGTTGGCACCGTAAATCTCTCACCAATTTCACCACCCTGTTTTACTTACATTTTGCTACGATCCTTTTCGTTTTTGTAGCATTCGGAGGATATTCTGATGGCCAAGAAACCGACCTACGAACAACTCGAACAAAGGGTCAAGGAGTTGGAAAAGGAAGCCGTTGAGCGCAAGCGGGCCGAGGAACTACTCAGGCTGGATGAGACACGGCTGGAAGCACTTTTTCACCTGAGCCGCATGGGCGATGCTTCCCTCACTGAAATCGCTGGTTTTGCGTTGGATCAAGGAATTAAGCTGACTGGCAGCAGGATCGGCTTCTTGGGCTTTTTGAGTGAGGACGAATCACTTTATACACTCCACGCTGTTTCAAGGAGTGTTATGCAGGACTGCAAGGTAGTTGGTGATCCCATCCAATGGCACATCTCTGAAGCTGGTATCTGGGCTGATGCGATCAGGCACCGCAAGACTCTGTATGTCAACGACTATGCCGAACCGCACCCGGCTAAGAAGGGCCTGCCTGAAGGCCACTTCCCCATCCGAAGATTTATGATCGTGCCCGTGTTCGAGGAAAAGAAAATAGTAGCAGTGGCGGGGGTAGGCAACAAGACCTCTGATTACAACAAAACCGACGAGCGCCAGCTCAGCATGCTCATGAATGGGATGTGGCACTACGTGCAGTGCAATCAGGCGCAGGAGGCGCTGCGAAAAGCTCACGATGAGCTCGAACAACGGGTAAAGACGCGCACTGCCGAACTGGCCAAGACAACCGAGGACTTGAAGCTGCAACTTGCCGAGCGCAAGCTGGCACAGGAGGCGCTGCGTCAGTCAGAACAAGAGTCGGCTCTCAGGAACCGGATTGCTCAAATCTTCCTCACCATCCCGGACGAGCAAATGTATGGAGAAGTGTTGCAGGTAATTCTTGATGCCTTGGAAAGCAAGTATGGGATCTTTGGATACATAGACGAGCATGGATTGCTAGTTATCCCCTCTATGACTACAGATATCTGGGAACAGTGTCAGGTTCCTGATAAAACAACGGTATACCCTCCCGAGACATGGGGTGGCATCCGGGGCCAGTCGCTCACAGAGAAGAGGAGCCTTTATGCGAATGAAGGCTTGCGGGTGCCCGAGGGTCACGCTCCTATAATCAGGGGTCTGGTTGTGTGCATTAACTATGGTGGAGAGGTAATTGGGCTTTTAGAAGTCGCCAACAAAGCGACAGACTATGACGACAAGGACAAGGCATTTCTGGAGGCTATTGCAGACCATATCGCCCCGGTTCTAAATGCTAGATTGCAAAGAGATAGGCAGGAAAAGAAGCGCAATGAGGCACAGGAGGCGTTGATACGCCTGACCTATGATCTTCGTAAGCGGGTCGAGGAACTAAACTGCCTGTACGGTATCTCAACCCTTCGGGAGAATCGGAGTTTTTCGTTGGAGGAGATACTTAAGGGGACCGTTGCTCTTATTGCCCCCGCCTGGCAGTATTCGGAAATCACCTGTGCTCGTATCATGTTGCAAGGCCAAGAATTCACAACGGACAATTTCAAAGAAACCGACTGGAAACAAGTCAGTGGCATCGTTGTGAATGGCAAACGGGTCGGTGCCTTGGAGGTCTTTTACTTGGAAAAAAAACCAGAAGCCGATGAGGGGCCGTTCCTGAAAGAGGAGAGAAGATTAATTGATGCGATTGCCGAGCGATTAGGAAGAATCACCGAGCTGAAGCGGGCCGAGGAGATGCTTCAAGAAGCTCACGACCAACTGGAGCGACGAGTGGAGGAGAGGACTACCGAGCTTCGGCGTCTGTCCTCCCAGCTTATCAAAGTCCAGGAAGATGAGAGAAAAAGGATTTCCAGGGAACTTCATGACAGCGTTGGACAATCTCTGGCAGCCGTCAAGTTTGGGGCGGAAAATGCCCTTAATAGAATGCTTGAAGGTACGGCTAAGGAGAGTGTTAAAGCATTGGAAGCACTGATACCATTAATTCAGCAGGCCAGTGAAGAAGCTCGAAGAATTCACACAGACTTGCGGCCCTCCCTCCTGGATGATCTGGGAATCACAGCGACTGTTTCGTGGTTTTGCAGGGAATGCGAAAAACTCTATTCCGGTCTACGGATCGAAAAACACTTCGACATAGAAGAAAAAGAAGTCCCTGAACCTCTAAAGATCGTTATTTTTAGAGTCTTGCAGGAAGCCGTTAACAATGTTGCCAAACACAGCAAAGCAGACCTCGTGCGCGTTTCCCTAAAAGGAACAAGTGGCAACATAGAGTTGGCAATAGAGGACAAGGGCCAAGGGTTCGATGTTGAACATGTGCGATCAGTCAAGCTTTCGAAGGGAAGAGTTGGCCTTGCTAGCATGAGGGAGCGAACTGAGCTTTCAGGCGGGTCTTTTTCGATCGATTCCATCAAAGGACAAGGAACCACTGTTAGGGCACTATGGCAACATTGAAGGTCAAATTGCTATGGAGTATGGCAATACGTGCTTCACGGCTGGCTAAACTGCATGTTTCCAGACCGAGTTTCGCGACGGATGCAGGCAGTTATGATTCGGGGCAGGCGATCACCAATCGCTCAGCCACTTTGCCGAGATCAAAGGTTAGGTCCAAATTCGAGGTAAGCCGGCGGGCTTCGGTCACCAATTCCTCGGACTGTGGGATTTTGTCAGAAGCCTTACCGAAGAGAATCAGGTTGTAGCCGTCACCACTTCGAATAGACGCGGTTTCAGAAAACGTGGTGCAGAAGAGCTTCTCGATTACGTGATCTTTAGGCCCTTCATCCCAGAGATTGAGTACCGCAACCCCCCTAATGGAGAGTTTCTTCTTGACCCTGCTGAAGAACTCGACCGTAGCCAAGTGCTCGGGCATAGCGTCTCCAGTATATGCATCAAGGAAAATCAGGTCATATAAACGCTGCGTTCGCTGTATGAAAGCGGCGCCGTCCTCTATGTGGATACGAAACCGTGAGTCTTCTCGCACAGCGAAGAATCTTTTGGCGGCCTGGACTACAACTGGATCAATCTCCACGACGTCGATACACAAGGTCGGATAGTGTCGCCGTAACAACGTCGTGAAGACGCCACCTCCCAGGCCGATCATGAGTACACGCTCGCGTTCGGGAGTTAACACCATACCGAGCATGGCAAAACGGATATACTCCATTGGGACTGCGCTGGGATTTGAAAGCGAGATCGTGCTCTGGTTGCCAGCATCTTCGGCACCAAACCGGAGGTGGCGCATGTCGCCTTCGTCCACCACGAGAATGCGGCCGAATTCAGAGCGCTTGTCAAAACGGATCTGAGGGGACCGGACCCGGTCTGGTATAGCAGATCGCGGTGACGGGTCCTCGCAGGCAAAAGCAGCGAGCACAAAGAGGAATATTAGTACACGCCCCATACGGCCTCCAGCTATCGTGTCCTTGTCGTCAAGGGCAGGGACAAGTGTTAAAGAATTGCCTTTTTGGTCAAGACAAAATAAGAGTTCGAATTTAGAATTTTCGACTGAAAACACAGGGCTTTCGGTCAATCACTAAGTACACTATGAATGAGACGAAACAGCCCTAACAAAGTAGTAGCAACTAAAATCCTGCCAGGAGATATAGCCCATGTCCACGCTGACATACCAGGCTGCCACAAATGAGCGCCGATCTGAACTCCAGAGCCACCTCTGGTTCTGGTCAAATATGGGCTCAATACAAAGGTCCATTGCTCGGGGCACTTTGGTGAGTAGTGACATGAGTTCATTTACCGTGGGAAACCTCCAGTCGGTGCGCCCGGCAAAGCGCTTGTGGTTCAGCTCTTGAATATAGCCCTGGGCCTCATGCCAAGTCACAAGATAATCCGAACCAGATTTTTGCCAGATTAATCCAGTCGTTTTATCGCTTACAGTACCATCTGCGTTGACCTGAAAATCATTGGTGGTATAATGGATTGGACGCCACCGAGCATCTGTCCCGAAGACCTCCCGTGCTTGTCTGGGTCTAGCTTTGATGCTTTCCCCACGCGGTGTTTCCCTGTGACCTGTTCGGGTTGCTTTTTTTGATAAGCCGGTTGTCGGCATCTGGCACACCTTTTCTTTTTTCTTTTCCCAGGCAATTTGCAGGTCATCAAAGGCTTCGAGCATTTCTTTAGCACTGGCAAAGCGATCTTTTCTGTCCTCGGAGATGGACTTGAGTATGAACGTATCCCAATCTGCATCGAGGTCTGAATTACTTTGCGCGAGCCTCTTAAACGAATCAATAGGCAGTTCACCCGTTAGCATCCGGTACAACATTACTCCTACAGCATAGAGATCTGCCCGGGCATCCACCTGATTTGGATCTTGTTCCTGTTCAGGAGCCGCGTAATAAGGCGAGCCTACCATCAGGTTGCTGGGCCCACGAAAGTCCTCTCCCCGGAGTTTGGACAGACCAAAATCAGTAATCTTAACCGTGTTCTGGTCGGTAACCAGAATGTTATAAGGCTTAATATCCCGATGAATGATCCCTGCCTGGTGAAGACGAGACAGGCCCACAAGGATTTGGAGGGTGTAGTCAATGGCCCTGTCAACGCTCAGGATACGAGAAGGAGCTTCCACACGGTAAGTCTCACCGATAATGAGACCCAGATTATTACAAAAGTATTCCATAACAAAGAAGCTAAGGTCTTCGGAGTCATGAAAGTCCCAGATGGATACAATGTTAGGATGTCGCAGTCTTGCCATCGTAACGGCTTCGGTAACAAAGCGTTGTCTGACTTCCTTCTCACCGAGAAGGGTGACCAGATTGGGATGGGGCCGCAAAAGCTTTAACGCTACAACCTTGCCCACCACTGGCATACGCACCTTGTATACGATACCCATGCCACCCTTGCCCAAGAGACCACAAACGTCATACTTGTCGATTTTTTTCATTAGCTTTTCGCGCTCATGTCGAACCTACCGATAAATAGACATTTTCGGGCGCTTTTACAATAAACCGGGGACATCAAGCAAAAATCGAATACTTCTTTGCTTATTTCTCCTTTTCCTTTAGTTTGCGTTTCCAAAAGCCCATCACACCATCTTTGCCAGCTGTAAGATTGATAATGGCTATTTCGGGATGACTTGCTTTGATTCTTTTGGTAAGCTCGAGGCCGCTTTCCCCGGGCAATCGGATGTCCATATCTTCCTTTTCTGAGTCAGACAGGATTTACCCCGGTACGGTCGTTCGTCCCTACCCCATTAAATAGAACAACAAAAACATTTAACGGGGCAAGCGGGGCAGGCAGGATTTAAGACTTTTTATTGTTTACAGAAATATCTCGGGATGGTAAATGGTGTCAAGAATGTATATATCGACTTGGGGCGCTGTATTTTTCTACTAATGACTGGGTAGGGAAGCTGGGCCGCCCCGCCCAAAACAGCCCCTCAAAGTATCGGACAAAAACCCTCCTTTTCGCAAGTGCGAATTTCCTGACAAGCCGAGATATATGAGTATGGGGACGTATGAGTATGGGGGAGTATGGGGACGTTATTGACTAGGGAGTATGGGGAGTATGGAGTATGGGGACGTTATTGACTAGGTTGAATAAGTGTGGTACAGGGGTGGTAAATAGGTGATTGAGAGGCGGCGGCATGCCGAGGCAGGCCAGGCTTGAGGCACCTGGGACCCTGCATCATGTTATTGTCAGAGGGATAGAAAAACGCAGGATTGTTGATGATCGCACAGATCGGGACAATTTCGTCTCGCGCTTGGGACAGATTGCCTCTCAA
>JAQYWL010000001.1 GCA_030145035.1 Desulfobacteria bacterium
GGCAGGTGTTCAGGTTTCAGACCCGCCTGCCAACGCCTGCGTCACAGCGAGGTTACAATGCCCGCATACACGGCAATGGCGGGCAGGTCTCGCGTTTGTCGCTCCTGACACCCGCCCGCCATCGCAAGGCACGCTTGCTCAGCCGAGGCGGGCGGGCCTGACACCTGACACCAAAAAGTAGGAACAAAAGAACTTATCTCTTGGCGCCCGCATCCTTGATAAGTGTAAACCGAGGAATGAAGGATGCCAAGAATAGGTAGGGGCGGGTTTACCCCGCCCTGTGGCTATTGAGCATATTCAACGGATAGGATCTCTATTGAAGCTCAAGCTCGCCAAGACAGCAGGTTTCTGCATGGGAGTCCGCAGAGCGGTCGAGATGGTCCTGGATGCTGCCAACAGGCAACAGGGCCCCATTTATACCTACGGCCCGCTCATTCACAATCCTCAGGGGCTGGAGATTCTGGCAGAAAAGGGCGTAACTGTCCTGCATGATATCTCTGGCGCCAAACCTGGAAGCGTTGTCATACGAGCGCATGGGGTGCCACCCCGGGCCAAGCAGGCCATTGTTGATGCAGGACTCACCATAATCGACGCGACCTGTCCCAGGGTCATCAAGGTCCAGACCATCATCAGCAAGTATGCAAGGCAGGGTTGTGCCGCCATCATCGTGGGCGACAAGGAACACCCTGAGGTTACGGGCCTCCTTGGATATGCCGAAGGCATGAGCTACATCATCAGCCACCCGGACGATCTTGACAAACTCCCATCTCTTGAACGCGCTATTGTAGTGGCGCAGACAACCCAGGACCGTCACCTCTTTGATAGTATTGCCCGTACCATCGCTATACGCTTTCCTCACTTCAAAGTATTTAACACCATCTGTGATTCAACCCTAAAACGCCAGGCTGAAGTCAGGGAGATGGCCAAGAGCGTGGATGGGGTGGTGGTGGTGGGAGGCTATAACAGTGCCAATACCCGGCGATTGGCGCACGTGGTTCAGCAAGAAGGGGTTCCGGCCTTCCATATCGAGAGTGAGGCAGAACTCGACTATGAAGCCATCGAACCATTGGATTCCGTGGGGATTACGGCCGGGGCTTCCACGCCCAACTGGGTCATCAAGAAAGTCTACAGGACCCTCGAGGCCCTTCCCCATCAGGCAAGAGGGCGATGGCGTCTTACGGTCTTCAGTATACAGCGCTGGGTGCTTTTGAGTAATCTCTACCTTGCAGTGGGCGCCGGGTGTCTAAGCTACACGTGTGCGTTGCTGTCGGGAATCAGGCCGGGCTTTGCATCGGCCCTGATGGCTACGTGCTATGTCCTTTCCATGCACATATTAAACAATTTTATCGGAAAGGAGGCGGTCCGTTACAATGATCCGGACCGGGCCAGCTTCTATGACCACAATCGCCTGATCCTTTTGACCTTAGCCATCATTTCGGGTGCGGTAGGACTCTTCATGGCATTTACTCTGGGATCTGTTCCCTTCCTAATACTTTGTATCATTAGTCTCCTAGGGGTATCTTACAAGGTCAAGATCATCCCCAGACGACTTAAGATAGGGAAAAAGATCCAGCGGATTAGTGACGTGCCAGGCTCAAAGACCGTGCTGATCGCCCTTGCATGGGGCGTGGTGACAGGGGGCCTCCCTCACCTTTCAGTCTCTTTACAAATTACGACTACGATGATTTTCGTCTCCTTATGGGCATCGGTCATAGCATTTGTCCGAACTGCTTTCTTTGACATTCTTGATATGCAGGGAGACCGGATCGTGGGGCAGGAAAGCCTACCCATTGTACTGGGTGAAAAAAAGACCGTTCGTATACTCAAACAGCTTCTGGTGATCTTTCTGGCAGCGCTCATTTTTGCGCCTATGATGCATCTTACCACCACCCTGGCCTATGGCATGATCCTTTCGGTATTTTATGTGGCTGCAGTCCTTATGGCCTTTGAACAACACTGGGTTGTCCCTGGTTTCAGGTTTGAGTTCTTAGTGGAAACCCTTTTTGTCTTCACAGCAATGGTTTCTGGTTTGTGGCAGGTTCTTGTCTGAGTCTCTTTTACACGCAAGGTAACGGGGTCAAAAAGGCCTCGCCCGCTTAAAAACTGTCCAATAACCTCCCTTCAAAACGAATCACCGTACCACCATACATTATACATTATATGGTATTGACTTCTAATTATTTATACAGTATGTTGTGCTCCAATCTGAAGAATTCCAACCTGTGCGGTTACCTGAAAAATCCCCCTAAATCCCCCTTTAATAAAGGGGGACTTCTTGGCCAAAGGTGGTTTCCCCCCTTTGAAAAAGGGGGGCTAGGGGGGATTTAAACGGTATTGCTAAGGCTACGAACATACTAACCGCACAGGTCCAAGAATTCTAGTCCGAATAGTTCATGAACAATTCAGCTTGTTAAGAAAACGTAAGGCCCTGTACAGGAGGTGTTATGCTGTTTCGGTTTCAGAAAAAGGGTTTGTATCTGTTGGGGGCTGTACTGGCGGTTTCAGGGATCCTCTTCTTGCTATCCGGCTACACTGGAATTCCTAACCCTCAAAAAGAGGAGGCCGAGGCATCTATCTATAAGGAGATAGAGATTTCCCATGAAAAAAGAGACTCTTTATCTACACGGCGTATGCTGGCAGCCCAGGTTCTCCTGTTCCACTGCCAAGACTATGCAGATGTAGAAGCTTGTATAAAGGGGCTTAAACGCGTGGGCGTCAATACCCTCATTGTTCGCGCCTTTCAGAACCGCGGTGATAGGGCGTATGCGTTTTCCACGCCCCGATGCAGCGAGGGGGTATACTTTGAAACCGAACATGCCCCTGTGGTAGATCCCCTGCTTCCGAGGCTTGTTTCGATCGGCCACCGTCACGGCCTTAAGGTGTTTGCCTGGATGGAAACCCGCAAGATGCCGCTCAGACTTCCAGATCCTGAAGGCTCGAAGGCCATGGGGTATTGCTTTGAAAAAGGCTCTCTTGAGCCTGTTGGAATGTGGAGTATCTTTGATCAAGCAGTTGAGCGTAGGCTTGTCGCTTTATACGAGGATGTGGCCCGATCCGGAATCGACGGGATTCTGATTCAAGACGACCTGGTTATGTACCACTGCGAGGATTTCAGCCCACAGGCGGTAGCCCTGTTTGAGCAAGAGACCGGAAAAGTTCTCAACCCAGAGACCCTCTATCAGGGCCCGTTCAAGGATTCAAATGGTCGCTGGTACGTCTCAGAGTATACAGACACCTTCTGGAAATGGTCGCGTTGGAAGAACCGGAAGCTGCTGAAGATTGCCAATAAATTGATTCAGGCATCCAGGGCGGCCAATCCTCAGATCGAGTTCGCCATGAATTTCATGTACGAGTCGGTCACAGACCCCAAAAATGCTCTAGCATGGTTGTCTCAGAGCCTTGCAGAATCGACCAGGCTCCCCATCGATTTCTATGCTATCATGGCCTACCACAGGCAGATCAAGGAGGAGCTCAACCTTACCGACGCAGGAACATATGAAAAAATCTCCAATATGACAGCAAACGTTCTCAAACTCATTGATGATCCCAACAAGATCTTGATGAAGGTCCAATTGGAGGACTGGAATACCGGCAAACGGATTCCTGCGGTTGAAGCTGATGAGGTCTTCCGGCGGATCAACGCCGAGGGGAGGGTCAGCCTTGCCTTTATCCCTTACTCAGCCAAAGCCCGCCTAAATGTCATTCAACACCATTTTCAGTAAGGAACTGCAAATATTCTTCCCACTCAATCGGCAGCATCTGTTTTTTCTTGTTGTTGCATGCCTTGCACGCAGGCACCACATTCCCTTTGGTGGATTTGCCGCCTCTTGCCAGGGGCACGATGTGATCCATCGTCAGGCCTTTAGGGGGAAAAGATCTGCCACAATAATAGCATCGGCCCCGGGCCAGGTGCCGCTTCCACCATTGCGACCCCCTCAGCTCCCTGGCTTTCTGCCGCTCTCGGCTGAGAGAGAGATCGTCTATTTCAATCGTAGAATGATTCAAAACCTCTGTTCTCTTGTATAGGCACCGTCTCGGGCGGGGATAAACCCCGCCCGTCTTCCATGAAAGTTTAACCAAGTACACATAGCATTTCAAGCAAAAATGGAGTGACTGCACAGCTCAGTGTTTGGCTTGCAAATGCCATGAATTTGGTCTATATTTGCAAAGTGCAACATGAAATCCTGGGATATAGGAACTAAAGACGTCTCATTTAACAAGTTTGATCTTCCCCAACAGGTCTTGAAGGGGATAGAGTCTGCAGGCTTCACACACTGCACGCCGATTCAGGCCCTTGCCCTGCCTATCACACTAAAAGGAGACGATATTGCTGCCCAGGCCCAAACCGGCACGGGCAAGACGGCCGTTTTTCTGATTACGATCCTCGATTGTCTCATCAGGAAGCCCAAACCAAAAGATGCAGGACCCCGCGCCCTGATCGTTGCACCCACCCGGGAGCTAACGGTTCAAATTTGCGAGGAGGCCAAGCTTCTGGGAAGTCATACCGATTTTAGGGTGCTGCCAGTCTTCGGCGGTATTGACTACGTCAAACAGGAAAAGGCCCTTCGCAGAGGCACGGACATTGTGGTCGCCACACCGGGCCGTCTTATTGACTACATGAAGCAAAAGGTCTTCAACCCCAAAAATGTGAGCATCCTGGTCATCGATGAAGCGGACCGGCTCTTTGACATGGGCTTTATAAAAGACCTCCGCTATATCCTTAGACGATTGCCTCGTTATACCAGGCGGCAATCCATGCTTTTTTCCGCCACCCTTTCATATGCTGTGATGGAGTTGGCCTATGAGTACATGAACAACCCGCAAGGCGTCTCTGCAGATCCCGAAAAGATCACAGTGGAAGAGATCGACCAGGTCCTTTACCACGTTGGCAATAATGTGAAGCCAAACCTTTTGCTCGGTCTTTTGAAGCGCGAGACATGGAACCGCCTCCTCGTCTTTGCCAATACCCGAACCGGTGTTGAGATGCTCGCGCGCAGGCTACGAGACAACGGCTATGCAGCCCTTGGGATCACCGGCACGGTTCACCAGAAAAAGCGTTTGAAAATCATGCAGCAGTTCAAGGCAGGAGAGGTAAAGATCCTGGTGGCCACGGACGTGGCCTCCCGTGGCATCCACGTAGAGGATATCGACCTTGTCATCAATTATGACATCCCCCAGGACCCTGAAGATTACGTCCACCGTATCGGACGCACCGGTCGTGTAGGCAAAAGCGGAAAGGCAATCATGCTTGCCTGTGAAACTTACGTGTACTATCTGGAGGCTGTGGAGAAATTTATCGGAGAAAAGATAAAAGTGGAATGGGCTGAGGACAATTGGTACGAGAAGGACCGATCCAGGCCGTATCGCCCAAGGCGTAGGAGGGCCCTGCCACGTCGTTCCAGGCCATTCCCTCACTCCCGTGGTAGACAAAAAACTGTAAAACAAAAACGA
>JAQYWL010000500.1 GCA_030145035.1 Desulfobacteria bacterium
AAATCAGGGCGGCATCGCGAACCTTATCATCAACCGATCCAAACGTCTGCACAAACCCAATTTTTTTCGGGATCTCACCGTCCTGGGGGCGGAGAATGAGGCCGTTGCTCGGCCCTGTATCGGCCAGCATCCGCTCCACCTGAAGATCGGTGACCACGTTCATATGCTTGTTGCCATAGCTGCCGGCTATGGGCCTGGTCTTTCGCTGCATCCCGGAACTAAGGATAACTTCGTCCACTTCGAGGTCAAGATCTTCGTCCTGCATCTCAAAGTTGATCGCCTCGGGCTTACACTCGGCCCAGCACAGGGCGCATCCCAGGCACCGCCGGCAGGAAAAGCACCGCTTAGCCTCGGCAACGGCCACCTCTTCAGGAAAGCCGGTTTCAACCTCCTTAAAGTTTCCCTGGCGTTCTTCAACCTCAATCTCCGGCATCTCTGCCCGCTCGGCCGGAATATCCTGAAAGTCTATGATGTAGCGTCCCTTTTTCTCGTAAATATACATTCTACTTCTTCCCTCTCAGATATTTGTGAATCGATTCAGCCGCTGTCTTTCCCCCTGCGCAGGCCCGGACCGCAATATTTGCACCTGTGGCAGCATCGCCTGATGCAAACACTCCTTCCACATTGGTTTCAAAGGTCTTGGGGTTCACCTCAAAATTGAACTTCCTCCCAATCTTAAATCCGTGTTTTTCTTCAACCACACTGGTGTCCGTGACCTGGCCAATCGCTCCAAAGATGGTGTCAGCGTCCATGACAAACTCTGAACCTTCAATCGGCACAGGCTTTCGCCTGCCGCTGGCGTCAGGCTCGCCAAGCTCCATTTTCAGACATTGCATCCCCACGGCCTTGCCATCCTTGACGACAACTTCCTGGGGGGCTACCAGAAAGTGGAACTTGATCCCCTCGTGCTCTGCCGCGTCCACCTCCCACGGGCTTGCGGGCATCTCCTTGCGGGTTCGACGATACAGCAGGTTGACCTCGTCAAAACCTACACGGAGACTGGTCCTTGCAACGTCCATGGCCACATTGCCGCCGCCGACCACGATCGCTATACCCTTGTTGGGAACCTCATTGCCAAGACCCGCATCCCTCAAGAACTTGACTCCCTCAAAGACGCCTTCGGCGTCCTCGTTCTTGACCCGCATGCTCATGCCCATATGGGCGCCGATGGCAACGAGGACAGCGTCATAGTCCTTTCGGATGTCATCAAAGCTGATGTCCTTTCCAATCCGGACACCGCACTTGATCTCCACCCCGTGTTTTTCGACAAATTCAACATCCTTGGCCAGGATCGCCTTGGGAAGCCTGTATTCGGGAATCCCCACCAGAAACATCCCGCCGGGTTTGGGAAGGGCCTCAAAGACCGTTATGTTATTCTGATATCCGAGCAGGGCCAGGTGATAGGCACACGTCAAACCGCTGGGGCCCCCTCCGATAATCGCGATCTTTTCAGGATAGGTCTCCTCGGGAACGGTGATCGTGGGCTCTATATCGTTATAAACCTCGTGGTCGGCCACAAAACGCTTCAAGAAACAGATGCTGATCGGCTCATCCTTGTACCCGCGGTTGCACTCGAACTCGCACGGATGGGGGCACACACGCCCTATACTCAAGGGAAAGGGGAGCTTCTTTCGGATGGTGGCCAGAGACTCGGCATACTTCCCGTCTGCAATGTAGCCAACATATGTGCGAATATCTAAATTGATCGGACAGGTCCGCTGGCAAACAGGCATATCCTCCTTGAACACATTGTAGTTGCCCGAACCTTTGTTGAAAAAATCAACAGCAGTGCGCCATTCAAGGGCCTCATTGTAGTCGTCATACATGTGAATCGGGCATACCTTGATGCATTCGCCACAGTCATCACATTTCTCACGGTCAACACGAGGGGTTCGGCGGTGAATTTTGACCTTGTATTTGCCGTTTTCCCCGACCAGCGAACGCAGCTCAGCGCTATCTATGATCTGTATGCTCTTGTTTTGCTTTGCTGCTGCCAGATCAACTGTCGTGGAGGAATCACCATCAGTGATTATCCTGTCCTGCGGAATCCTTTCCCCGCCAATACTGGGAAAGTCTTCCACCATAAAAACCTTATTGCCAGCATCCGCCTGGGCCAACGCCGCCTTAACGCCTGCAATACCGCCGCCAACGATCAATACATTTTTCTCAGCCACTTTTTATCCCTCTTGTTCAACGTATTTATATAAAGGTGTATGATCCTTTACACTCTCCATCTCCAAAAAGCCCCGCCGCTTCAATGCAAGCACGTATTTCAAGGTCTCCGGAGGAGGAATTTCAAGCTCCTTCGCCAACTCCTTGACTGAGGCCGATTTGTTCTGCAAGGCTGCCATAATGGAATGGGTGGCCATCTCGTCAATAACAATGCCGCTTAAGGTGCGGTTTATCTCGTGCTCGGTAAAAACCTCATGATACTTGTTGCCTGTATCAACGAAGACAGACTTTTTCCCAACGACCCACCGCAACTTCGGACCTGCAAGGGCCGTTTTGGCAATTTCAAGGTTCTCCTTGAGCTTTGGCAAGGGGACCTTGTCAGCCTCGCCTCCTAGTGGGCCGAGTTCTCTTATCTCTGTGGAAAAATCGGTGACATGTTTCACAAAAAGCTCGCTCTCCGCAGAAGAGAGGTTGCGAAATGACAACCGCCCCGGATTCATCCCTGCATAAGCGAGCATTTCCCCGGTCATGTTTATCTTGTGCCTGGCATTAAAATTTCCGCTCACATAATGACATTCACCAAAAAGACAGCCGAGCACCAACAACCCATCAAGACCGTGAATAAAGGCATCAGCTATAATGGCAGGGTCCATCCTGCCCGTGCACATAAGACGAATGACCCTGATATCCGTTGTGTATTGCATCCTGGACACGCCAGCGAGGTCACCTGCCGAGTAACCTCACCACGTGCAGCAAAAGGCCAATATCTTAGGGGTAAAATCTTCTCCCATCAGGGGTCCCTCCTTTTATAAAATCGCTGCGCGATTTTATATGACGCGGCTTCGCCGCTATGAGATTATCGTCTACCGTTTATCGGTTGCGCTATTTTCCAAAAACCGTTTGACGTAAGCCGAGCCCCGAAACGAGCTGCGCAACCGCAACCCTTTGACGAATAGTAATGCTAGGCTGCCAGAAAACCGTGTATCTGGGCTTGTATTTGTTCGTCCGTAAACGAATTAATACCAAGGGCATGTCGGAAACAGGTCGCTGCACACACACCACATCCCTTGCACGCCACGGTTATGATATTAACCTTACGGCCTTCGTCAGTCTCCTTTATCTCAAGGGCATTGTAAGGACAGAGCGCTACGCAGAGGCCGCACCCGCGACAGGCATCCTTGTTAACCAAAGTCGTTACAATCGGTTCGATCTTTACCTCGCCCTGCGATAACGGAATAGAAGCGCGGGACGCCGCCCCCAGGGCCTGCAAAATGCTCTCACGAACATTCTTGGGATAGTGGGCGCTGCCACAGATGAAAATGCCATCGGTTGCGCAATCAAGCGGTTTTAACTTCACATGGGCCTCAAGGAAAAAGTTGTTTTGGTCCAGGCCAGCTCTGAAAAGGTTGCCAACCTTAACCCCGTCTTCAGTCCCCACCAGCGGCGTTGACAGCACTACCATCTCCTGTGGAATTTCGAGCTCTTTGCCCATCAGGTGGTGGAAAACGGTCACCTTATTCTCCTCCACCACGGGTGGCCGTTCAGGGTCATACTTGACAAATCGGACACCGAGCTCTTTTGCCTTGCGAAGTTGGTCTTCGTTTTCGACCCCGTACATCATGAGGTCTCGATAGAGAATATGGACCCTCGCTTCCGGATTCATCTCCTTGATCAGGATGGCATTCTTGATACCGATCGCACAGCATATACGGGAGCAATATTGTCTCTCCGGGCTTCTTGCGCCAACGCACTGGATTATCACCACATTGTTGGCGTCAATCTTCCCGCTCTTTAGTTTTCCCTCCAGTTCCCACTGGGTAATAACCTTCTCGCCGTCATATTGATACAATCCTTCAGGCACGAGGTTCCCTGCGCCGGTGGCGATAATGACCACACCGAGCCTTACATCTTTGCTGGTGCCGTTGGCGCTAAAGGTCACATTAAACTTGCCGATAAACCCCTCCACCTTATCAATGGTAGCGCCTGTGTAAATCTCGATATTGGGGTTATCTTCGGCTTCTTTGATCTTCTCGTTTATGACCTCAGATGCATCCGCATCCATAGGGGCCAGCTTGTACAAAGATCGAAGCATGCCTCCCAGTTCTTTTTCCTTTTCCAGCAGAATTACCGGAAAACCCCTGTTAGCAAGAGTCGTGGCGGCTGTGAGACCGGCAATACCGCTGCCAATGACCAGCGCTTTGACCTCAACCTCAGATACAATAATCTCCTGGGGTTTAAGAAGCGCTGCCTTGGCTACCCCCATGCGAATGAGATCCCTGGCCTTGACCATGGCATCTTCTTCATGACCCACGTGAACCCACGAGCATTGGTCTCTGATATTGACCATCTCAAACAGGTAGGGGTTGAGCCCTGCCTCTCCACAGACTGACCGGAAAAGGGGCTCGTGGGTGCGGGGCGAACACGAGGCGACCACCACCCGGTTAAGATTCTGCTCCTTGATCCCCTTCTTGATTTCATCAAGACCCACATCCGAACAGGTATAAAGATTCCATGGGGCAAACACCACATTGGGCAGCGTCGAGGCATATTCAGCCAATGCCTCCACGTCTAGCAACCCTGCGATATTGCTGCCGCACTTACAGACATACACGCCTATTCTCACTTCTTCTTTTTCCAATGTGATTCTCCGTGTGTTAGTTATTGGTCAATAAAATCGCTGCGCGATTTTATATAACGCGGCTTCGCCGCTCTAATTCCGCATTCGATTTAGGCTTTTCCCGCAACCGTCTCAGCGGCCCGTGAAGCAGCACTGCTGGCCTGGACCACAGATTCTGGTATGTCCATCGGCCCCTGGGCGCACCCGCACACAAAGATGCCTGGTGTGGTAGTATCCAAAGGATTGAGCGGATCTGTCTTAAAAAACCTGTTATGATCCAACTCCACGCCAACCATCTCGGCTATTTTTTCTATCCCCTTTGGCGCTTCACACGCCACGGCCAGGATGGCCAGGTCAACTGTCATGCTCTTTGGAGTCTGAGAAGTGGTCTCTTCGTACCAGATA
>JAQYWL010000510.1 GCA_030145035.1 Desulfobacteria bacterium
GGAGGATGCGGACCGCTCCACAACCGAGAGGCGGACAGCCAATCGGTAGGACGGTCAGTGTCCCGCAATCGCCAGCAGTTGACCAGAGCGCACCACCAGCGGGTTGCTTCGCCTGCCCGTGGACCGTGTCTTTACCATGAAAGGCTTTGGCACGGTTGTTACCGGAAGCCTGGTGTCAGGGAAGGTCCGGGTAGGCGAAACGGTTATGATCTATCCTTCAGGTATCCAGTCAAAGGTTCGCGGGATCCAGGTCCACGGCCAGACAGTGGACCAGGCTGTCGCCAGCATGAGGACGGCCATAAACTTTCAGGGAGTTGACAGGAATGCCGTAGTTAGAGGGGATGTCGTGGGAGGCGTGAATACCTTGAAACCCAGCTACATGGTAGATGCTCTCCTAATATACCTTCCCTCCAATGAAAAGCCCCTCAAGAACCGCACCAAGATTCGATTCCATACAGGTACAAGCGAGATCCTCGGTCGCGCCATCCTCTTAGACCGCGAGGAACTATCGCCGGGTGAGACGGCTGTTGCCCAGTTCCGGCTCGACACCCCTGTGGCGGTCGTCAAGGATGACCGGTTTGTGATCAGAAGTTATTCGCCCATCATGACTATAGGGGGTGGCCAGGTCCTGAACCCGGTCCCCAAAAAACACAAACGATTCAAAAAACCGCTCGTGACCGGGCTTGAAGGTCTGGCTGAAAGCCATGCCAGGGAGATTATTACTTACCATTTAAGAGAGTCTGGCATTCCGGGCGTTCGTTTTTCTGAGTTGAGGCTTATGACAAACCTTTCCGAAAAGGACCTCGAACAGCACCTCCAACACCTCCTTTCCCAAAAGGCGATCGTCCGGGTAGACCGGGAAAATCGTACATTCATTCACTGGTCTATTTTTGATGGGCTTCGCCGGAAGGCCGTAAAGATGCTGGAAAGCTATCACAAGGACCACCCGCTGAAAGCGGGAATGTCCAGGCAGGCCCTAAAGTCCAAGCTCGCCTCTTCATTGAGCAGCAAGCTATTTGGTCTCTTGATTCAGGATCTGACCAAGAGCAACACTGTGATACAGGAAAAAGAGGTTGTACGCCTTTCCGGGCACAGAGTGGCTTTAGGGGCCGATCAGAAGGATGTCAGACACAGGATTGAACAGACTTACCTTCAAAGCGGGCTTCAACCGCCATATTTCAGAGATCTGGTGGCATCTGTGGGGCAGAATTCGGTCCATGTGAAGGAGGTCTTGATGCACATGCTGGAAGAGGGAACCATTGTCAAGGTTAAGGAAGACCTCTATTTTCACAGACGCGTCATAGAGAATTTGAAAAACAGGCTGGTATCCTATTTGAAGGCCAATAGCGAAATTACCACACCACAGTTTAAGGAGATGACAGGGGTATCCCGCAAGTATACTATTCCACTCATCGAGTATTTTGATTCCACAAAGGCCACCATTCGGGTTGGGGATATCCGAAGGCTCCGGGAGGGATGACTTGAGGGCATCCAACCATAAACTCCAACTACGCTCTTTCTCAGGCGGGAACAGGCAGGAAGATAGCACTGCGCCGCAAGTTACTCCAACAATTCCAGCACACCCACAGTCAGCCAGGGAACGTACGTAATAAGCAGCACGACTGCGGCCATCATGAAGAGGAAGAATAAGGCATCGCGGGAAACAGTGGTAAGCGGTCTCTCGAAACGAAAGGAAGCGAGGAACAGATTCATGCCGACCGGCGGTGTGAGGTAGCCCAACTGCAGATTGGCCAGAAAAATAATGCCGAGATGGGCGGGATGAATACCGAATGGCTCGGCCATGGGTAATATCAGAGGTACTACCACGACCAGCGCGGAATAGATATCCATGAAACATCCGACAATGATCAGCCCTCCATTCAATGCCAAAAGGAACAGCCACTTGGTGTGAAGGTGTTTTGTCGCCCATGTGGCGGCATGCATGGGTACCTGCGCGTCAACAAGATAGCTCGTTAATCCCATAGCCACGCCTAGAATAATAAGCACGCCCCCGATCACGGCACCACATTTGACGAGCATGGCTATGACTACTTGCAGGCTCAGGTCGCGATAAATAAGAGTCTCCACTATCAACGCATAGACCACCAGGACGGCCGCGGCTTCTACCAAGGTGCAGAATCCGCCGAAGATAAGCACCAACACGAGAATCGGCATGATGACTTCCCATTTTGCGATCCAAATTGCAGCAGCGGCTTCTCGAGGGCGAAACGGGGCCCGGCCGGCACCGGTCTTAAAGCCTTGCCACATGCAAACCAGACAAATAGGAGCAATCAGCAAAATCCCTGGTACGAGTCCAGCTTTGAACATGTCAATAATCGGTACGTGTGCGATGACGCCGTACAGGATAACAACGAGGCTCGGGGGCAGCAGCAAACCCAGACTACCTGTTGAGGTCAGCAGTCCTATGGAAAAATTCTCCCTGAAACCGCCCTTCAAGAGCACGGGTAACAGGAGCCCGCCCAGCGCAAGAATGGTCACACCGGATGCTCCAGTGAATGTCGTGAAGAAGGCACATAATAGCGTTGCGGCTACCGCCAATCCACCCGGAATCCATCCAAACAGCGCCTTGAACACGCGAACCAGGCGTTCGCTAGCATGACTCTCAGAGAGAATGAATCCGGCCAGCGTAAACAGCGGTATGGTCGGAAAAATCGGTGATGCCACGATACGATACGTCTCGGCAGGTATCGCGGCGACCGTGACATTATTACCCCAGAAAAGCAAAAGGGCCGCTCCACCCAGTAAGATGAAGATAGGCGTTCCCAGGGCTGCCGCTATGACCAGCAATATCAGCCCCGGTAGAACAAGTTGCGAAGCGGAGCCGGAACAAAGGATCAGCAGCAGAATCATTGCCGGGAGACTGAGCCCAACCAGCGCTCTAATCCAGGTGCGCTTTGATGCATGGAGAATGAAACGAATGGCCATTACGGCGAAGCCAAGGGGCATAACGGCTTCAGCGGCCCAGATTGGGATCCACCCTCCGATAGTTGTAAAGCCGCCACTCTCAAAGAGACCAAAGGGATCGAGCCAATGCTCGACGAAGTCAGGTATGACCTTGGCCATCCATGAAGGTAATGCGGGCGCTTCGGCTACCACCAGTGCCAGACTGGCACCAAACAGCCCAGCACAAACAGCGGCCGAGATGAAGGCACCAAGATAATCAACCACGCGGCTGACGCGCGGCGGAAGCCACTGGATAGCTGCTGCGATCTTAAGGTGTTTGCCTTCCCGTGTGGCGAGCATGGCGCCAAGAAACCCGATCCACAGTGTGAGGTGCTGGAGATATTCTATTGCGCCTGGAATACCGGTACTGAACCAGGTACGCCCAACCAATTCGACAACCGGGATCAATGCCATGAGGAACAGCGCTATGGCCAGGATGGCGTCCTCGGTCCGGCCTGCCCACCAGGCCACGCGCCCGAAGATACTCGCTGATGGAGCAGTGGTGTCCGGATCAGGTTTCATGGGATGAATGTCATTGTTGCATCAGCATGCAATTCAAGGCATCTCAGGGGAGGATTAACGTCTGGTTATGGTCTGATGGCCCTTGGATCCGCGATATTCATCCAGTATCTTAAGAACGGTATCGAACATCTCTTTAGAAAAGCGTGGCCCCACAAAGACAGGATATCCTTTTTCCCAAACAAGAGTTCTCCATTCTTCCTTGACGTCCGGGGAAACTGCATGAACAGTAAGCCCGTGGTCCTTCATAGCCATAATCGCCTCTTGTTCTAATTCACGAATTCTCTTCAGCAAACGAGACCCGGCCTTGCGGGCGACGTCTTCAAGTAACGGGCGCAGGTCAGGAGGGATCCTATTCCATTGCTTCATTGAAACTACCGTTGTTCCGGGGAGCGGCTGCCAGCGAAAGTCCGTCATGTTGTGTGCCAATGCAAACATCTGGAACAACAACGCCGCGGTTGGCGGTGCAGGAAACGAGTCCACCAGGCCGGTTTGCAGTGATGGCAGCAAGTCGGTGATCCCCAGCGGGACAGGATTGAATCCCAAGTTCTTCAGCAGTTCCACATAGGTCGTATCCGACCCCCAGAAGAAAAGCTTCCGCTTTTTCATATCCTCAGGAGTAATAACCGGTTCCTTTGTGAAAAAGTAGATCCAGCCCGTAGAGCTCCAGCTGAGGACTTTAAATCCCTTTTTGGCCAAGCGGGCTTCGAATTCAGGACCCAGCTTCTCTATGACATAGTCAAGTTCTCCATCGGTTCGGATCAACATGGGCAATGAAATGACCTCGATGTCGGGAATAATTTCCAGAAGGGTTGAGCTCGTAAGGGCCGTGGCGTGTAATTGGCCAATGCGGACCTTGCGTAACATGTCCTTTTCGTCCCCGGCCACACCTCCCGCATAGATTCTGACCGTAACCCTGCCATTGCTCAGCTCCTTCCACTTTTGGGCTACTTCCAACAGTGTTTCATGCCAGGGCGACCCTTCAGGCGCAACCGTGCCAAGTTTGATCACTTGTGAGAACGCCGGGGTAACTCCCAGTGCAAGCAAATGAATACATACCCAAAGGATCAATGTTTTCACGGTTCAGTCTCCTCGTAATCCAGAAAGAGTTCCGCGCTGTGATCCAGCAACCACTGGGCTTTTTCCTGCGCCAATATGTTGGCAAGCCGCCATTCGAGCACAGCGTCCGGCTCAATGGCAAGAGCTTTATCTAAGAGATCTTTAAACATTTTGTAATCTTGTTTGCGCACTGCCACAGTTGAGGCGAGCGATACATAAGGCGACGCCTTCTCGCCCCGGGTGAGGCTCACCACGCGATCAAAGTGTGCTATGGCGCGTTCTGCACTTCCCCCCATGGCTTCCGACCGACGTCCCTCATAGGTTATGAAAAATTCATGAATGGCCCCGCCTTGAAAATTTTCGTTGAGTTCCAGGGCCCGGCGCATCATGGCCTCTACTATAGGAAGTTCCGCTATAAGAGACATGTTGCTCATATTCGTGGAAATGGCTCCAGCCCAACCCGCAGCAGCGCA
>JAQYWL010000134.1 GCA_030145035.1 Desulfobacteria bacterium
CTTGGTGCTTCCTTAAACTGATTTATGTTACAGTCAAGATACTTCGCAGCCTGGTCCAATAGAGTAAGAGGGGGACGTTCGTGCAGAACGTGCATAGCACTTCATAGTTTGCACAAAGCTGCTGATGGGCTGTCAGAAATACCTCGTCATGATAACAAGCGGGAATGAAGGCTATGGGTCAAAGCGCGTTGTTCAATTTCGGAACGAAGGTTGTTGATGATTGACACGGCAGCTATGCACGTTCTGCACGAACGTCCCCCCCTGTCCCCCGTACAACCATTTAATCAAGGCGACGGGGAATATGTCTCTGTGGTTTTTTGCAAAGGCTGATTGCCCCCGCGCCTTATTATTATTTTTTGCAGATCCGATAGATGCCGTGCCTTGTGAGTTCTTTTCCCCGTTGGTTGATAAAGATGCGGTGTTGGTAGCGAGGTTGGGGAATACAATCAACTGTCAGCAATTTTGCTTGACAAGCGTATCAAAATAGATACAATACCGGTGTAATGGAAACCCGCCCATTACCAATAAGGTTTTACAGAACAGAATCTGGCAGCGAGCCTGTGAGAAGGTGGTTAAGAAGTCTGCCAAAAGATAAAAATTTGGCTAAACAAAGATTGGCTAAATTGAGAGGTGCATTATGACTAATAAACATATAGGAAGCAACTTTGATCATTTCTATAGCGCCCAGCTAAATTGAGACAGCTATGCTCAGATAAACTGATACACTCTTTCTCCGTAATTGCCCGCCTTTAAGAATAGATTCCCGCTTTACAAAAAAAGAACCCTCGTTATACCTATACCTTAATTATTGGGAAGATAAAAAAGGAGGTACAACGAGGGCATGCCCAAATACATCAGCGACATAAGTGAGCATCTGGCTTTTTTATAATACAGTACAACCCTTTTTTCAATCTATTTCTGACTGGCACCACCAGGGAGAAGTTCGTGGTATTGTTGCGCGCTATTATTGGGTTGTTCGATCGGTGCTCAAGGAGAAGCCCCACCTGAGAAAATGCCTGGCTCGATGCAGGCATTGCCACATATTGTTTTTCACACATCCCCGGAATGCAGGTCGTAGTGATCTTGGCTGTCCTTTTGGTTGTCGTCAGGCTCACCGGCGGAAAATCGCCATACAAAGAAGCACTGAATATTATCGGACTAAAGAAGGCAAGCAGAAGAAAAAGTATTTGAACGCCGGGCGTAGTCAGCAAAACCGTTTATCGGAATCAAGCCGGGATGAAAATGGCAATGATGATTCCGGATCTAAAATTGATGATGCAACTGTTTGTCACATCCGGGTGGTTACAAGTCTCATAGAAGGCCGTGATATTGGATTGGCCGAGATTACAGCTATGTTGGATAAAATTTTGAGACAACACAGCATCGACATATACGGCAAATTGCCTTACGGTGCGCTATGTCATCAAAAAGATCCCCCGTAAGGACGGACAATGGTCGATCAAGTAGAGATTTGCAGTTTTGATCTGCGTTATGAGGGTTACCGAATGAGGTCTGCCGGTGCAGAGAAAGCCCTGCTGTTGTCGATTTCGGCTCATGGTATCCGAGAGCCTCTTCAGGGAGTGGGTACAGAAGGTGAACGCATTTTGCTGGACGGTTTTAAACGGTTGAGATGCGCTACAAAGCTGAACATCGGGATCGTGCCGTACCTGTCACTGGGTGATGATGAGCCATGTGGGATTATCGAACTGCTCCGGATCTCAAACGCCAGAAGCCTCAGTATCCTGGAGCAGGCCAGATTGATCGACGAACTGATGAACGTCCATCAGATGTGCAATGCTGAGATCGCAACGTTGCTTGAAAGAAGCAAGGCGTGGGTCAGTGTACGGGCAGGCATCATATCGCAGATGAGCCAGAGCGTGATGGACAAGATATTTAACGGACAATTCCCGGTCTATAGCTTTATGTACACCCTGCGTCAGTTTATGCGCATAAACTGCGTAAAAAAAGACGAAGTTGATGAGTTTGTAAACACTGTTGCCGGCAGGCATTTGTCCACCCGGGACATTGATTTGCTTGCCAACGCTTATTTTAAAGGGCCGGACGAATTTCGTAAGCAGATCAAAAATGGAAATATTTCGTGGGGACTCAACCGGCTAAAGCAATCTCATCCGGCAGGGTGTGATTGCACCGAACGGGAACGACAGATGCTAAAGGCCCTTGAGATCACCCAAAAATATATGCAGCGGCTCATTTTAAGATGCAACGATACCCGGTTTAAAACCAACACGTTTTATGCCCAGGCGAATCTTTTGTCGGGTGGTATCTTGAGACAATTGGACGCTTTTAATCAAGCGATACGGCAAATTTATGATCGAACCGGACAAACGTAAGGCGATTTATCTTCTCCACAAAGAGGGCATGGGTATACGAGAAATTTCTCGCCACATGAACATCAGTACCAATACGGTGAATACCATTATTGTCCAGGCCGGTGAAGTACCGCAAACAACCCGCAAAGATAAGATTGAGATCGACGCGGATCTGGTCAGCCGTATTTACCATCGATGCGACGGCCGGGTTCAGCGGACACACGAGATACTGAGCGAACAGCACGGCATCCGCATCGGCTATTCCACATTGACCCGAATGACCCATGAACTTGGTCTTGGGAAAAGTCAGAAAAAACGCTGTCATAGAGTACCTGATGAACCCGGGGTGGAGATGCAGCATGATACGTCCCCATATCGTGTCAAATTTAAAGAAAAACCGGTTCTGGTTCAAGGCAGTCTTCTATATTTTCGTTTCTCAAAGGTCCGGTATTTGAAATTTTACCGTTCATTTGATCGGTTCAAGATGAAATGTTTTTTACATGAAGCGCTTAGTTTCTGGGGCTGCGCGGCATATGTGTGCATCATTGACAACACAAATTTAGCCCGTCTTCGGGGTACGGGTAAAAATGCAGTGATCGTGCCGGAGATGGAACAATTTGCAAAGCAATACGGGTTTGAGTTTGCCTGCCATGAAAAAGGGCATGCAAACAGGAAAGCAGGCAATGAAAGGAGTTTTTACACTGTTGAAACGAATTTCTTTCCAGGTCGCAAATTTGCCGATCTTGAGGATATGAATCGTCAAGCCTTTGGGTGGGCAACGGTTCGGATGGCCAACAGGCCTACGGGAAAAACGCGCCTGATTCCGGCGCAAACCTTTGAATATGAGCAACCGTATCTTAAAAAGCTGCCTGGGCACGTTCCCGCCCCCTACCTTGTCCATGAAAGAGGCACCGATCAGTACGGGTATGCATCGGTTGACGGCAATTTTTATTGGATACCGGGGACAAAGCGCCACGATGTAAAAGTGCTGCAATATGCCGAGCATTTGATGATCTACCGGAACCGCAAACTGCTGGGTCGCTATCCATTGCCCCCCGATGGCGTTAAAAATGAGCTGATTCCCCCCGAAGGACAGTCAAAACCGCCGTATAAGCCCAAGTATCGTAAAAAACCCACCGCAAAAGAGGAGAACATTCTGCGTACAGCGGCCCAGGAGATCAACGATTACCTGGATTTTGCCGTCAAAAACGGCGGCAAACAGAAACACCGGTTCATCCGTGGGCTATATGGTTTGTACCGAAAAATTGCCCTTGAGGTGTTTATCAAAGCGGTCAAGCGGGCATTGAAGTATCGTATTACCGATATCAAAACGGTTGAACGCATTGCCATACTGCAATTGACAGCCGGCAGTTTTCAATTGCCTGCGCCGCAGATCAACCAGCAGTTCGAAAACAGAGCATCCTATATCGAGGGGTGTCTTGCCGATGAAGTCGACTTGACCGTCTATGACAAAATCACAGAGGATGACAATGGATGAAGAACTGAAGCAAATACTCAAGTATATCCGGCTTGGCGGCTTGCTTGCAAACTGGGACCAGTATCTTTCAGCCGCCCAAAAGGGCAATTATTCTCATGCTCGTCTCCTCAAATATGTCGTTGAGCAAGAGTATAAAATCAAGAAGGAAAATTCTAGAAAGATGCGGCTGACCCGGGCCAAGATCCCCGAGAAATTCGTTATCGAGACATTCCCTTTTAGCAGGCAGACGAAGCTGAACAAAAAGAAAATCGTGAACATGTATGACGGCTTTGATTACATGTCAAAATGCCGAAATGTGATCTGGATCGGTCCGACAGGCACCGGTAAAACAGGGCTTGCAACCGCTTTTCTCACCCATGCCATCGATCAGGGATACAACGGCCGGTTTATCGCATTTGCCGAGCTTATCGAACAGCTTTACCAGTCGGTAGCTGATCACACTGAAGCCAAGGTAATCAAAGCATTTGCCGCCTCAGATTGCCTGTTAATCGACGAGTTGGGCTATGTCGAAGTAGAGCCGGTGCAGGTCGGGCTGTTTTTTACCTTGATGAATAAAAGACATAAGAAAAAGACCACTCTGATCACCTCAAACCTTGGGTTTTCTCAATGGTCGTCTTTTTTGAAAAACGACCATCTGACCGCAGCGCTGATCGATCGACTGACAGAAAACAGCCACGTGATCAACATGAAAAACTGCGTCAGTTTAAGACCCAAACTCGATCCGGTAGGTTGACATGACAAAGCGGTGTTTTTCCAGCCGGCAACTGTACGTATTGCGTAATGATATCGATATTCGGATGCTGATCGAAAAAACACTGCGTATCCCGTGCCGGATGACCGAGGGCTGCTTTCGTTTTCTTTGTCCCTTGTGCAACGCGCTTGACACCGCGGTAAACCCAAAGACCAATCTGGCCAGATGTTTTCGCTGCGAGAAAAATCTTAACACGATCGATCTGGTGATGCTGATCAGACAAGCCGACTTTGTTCAAAGCGTAAAGTTCCTGCAGTCAATTCATCAAAAAGATTCTGTCTGCCAAGATCGTGGCGACCTTGAGACGATATCCGGGACCAACCCACAGATTGGTTCCCGGTTGAAACTCAAAACACCATCAGGAAAATCAGACAGCGGTCCATGTCACATCGGAAAGATTCTTGGTAGCATCCTGCCACCAGAACACGGTGGCATCTCAGAAAAACGATCTGCCGAATACAAACTGAATAAACCAGTAGCTGTTTATCAAAAAGTTGATGAAGATCGTATCGTAAAGCTGGAACAACAATTGGAATATCTGGGTTGCCAAATCGAAAAAATAGTCCGAACGATTAACGTTGGGCTTCCTTCCAAATAATCTGTGCACAGGCTGGAATAAGGCTATGTGCGAACTTGCTTGTCATTGAGCATCTCATTTAACCTTCCATCATTCAAACTACAACAGCAATGTAGGCAGCAGGCGGGGTAGTATTTTACCTATTGGGGCGGGGTAGCGGGATCTGGCCAAGCTCTCTCTCTTCGTTGTTGTGTGAACGAACATCTCAATTTACCTGAGCGAAAGTGTATCAATTTAACTGAGCACTATAGTCATTTTCTTGAGGAAGAAGGATTGCTTGAAGAATGCACTGAATCAGCCATCAAAAGAGTGCTTGCGTGGCAACTTAAGCAGGAAATGGAAAAGAACAAGTTGACCAAGACGGCTTTAGCCAAAAGAATGAATACAAGCCGGGCATCCCTCGAAAGGCTGCTTGATCCTACTAATGAATCAGTAACGCTGCAAACGATGAAAAAAGCCGCATCTGTTTTGGGCCGCAAGTTGAAGCTTGAGCTCGTCTAACAGTTTTGGAACAGGAAATCGGTGGGACCATCTTTCACTTATCCATAAGGTCAATGTGGCAAAGAATGTCATTCATTAGAAAGGTTTCTGCCTTCATTCGTCTTTGCTTCACAACCTTTTGAACTTACCCTGATGCAACATACTGCTATGATGCTAACCTTGTGAAAAAGCTCACTTTTTTAGGTCGCTGCATGAGATCTTGATTTTTGCCCAGGGAAAGCACCTTATCCTTGGGTCAACACGGTCCGACTCCAGCCTGAATTTTTTGGTCTCACCCCTGAAAACACCCATCCAGTGTCTCGGTTGACCCAAATCTTGCCCCAGTCCTTGACAAAAGTTGTGATATCGCTTAGGAATCTTTGACAAAATCGTCTGGTGGGTGAGTGTCAATATTGGCAAGTTTCTTTTAGTGGCTTTTTGGACAATGTGCGTTTCGATAATGCAAGGATATCTGTGTTTTGCCAACCCATGTTCTGAGATACAGATACCAAACCGAGATCTTTAGAGTCTCTTTTTGGTTCTCAAATGGGACAGGCGTGTTATCTTTATTGTGTTTGCCGATGGAATAAGTAGCTGTAATGGCAAGCTATCTATGATGGGCTAACTATCATGCGAACCGGGTAGTCTTGTTCTGCCCATATGTGGCATTGAATATTGTCATATGTGGTATTCTTGTATATTCAATATACGAGAATGTCATATAGTACATGTTCGGCAGTGAAAAGGAGAAGAGCATATGCTTTCTTGTTGTGGGCTGGATTGTTCCAAGTGCGAAGCTTATTTGGCGACTCAGGCAGATGACAACGAGATGAGAGCTTCGGTGGCAAAGGAGTGGTCAGAGAGATACAAGGCGGATATCAAGGCTGAGCACATAAATTGTAATGGCTGCCGTTCCGATGGCAGAAAGTTCTTTTATTGTTCTGACATGTGTGAACTTCGCAAATGCTGTTTGGAGAAAGAACTAGACAATTGTGCGGCATGCAATATGTATGCTTGCGACAAACTCGATGCATTCTTTCAACTGGCACCGGAGGCACGAGCAGCATTGGATGCACTCCGGCAATAGCCGAACGAGGCCCATGCACTCAGACGGTGAGAAGCGGCGTCTCATTGATTTGGGGCTCGGAGCAAACAACAACTGATATGCATAATGGTCTTTGTTGACAAAACGGGACTATTGCACTAATCCACCGTCATCACGACACAGATAAACCCTAATCCCATCCCTAACAGGAGCACCGTCATATGGCCCTGACAAAAGCAGACATAGTGGACTCAGTCCATCACGAACTTAAGCTGACCACTGCGAATTAATAGGGGTTTTCGGATTAAGTCCTTGTGTGACGAATCCAAGACCCATAATGCCTCTTCCCATTCACAGGAGAGTCC
Source organism: Desulfobacteria bacterium (assembly GCA_030145035.1). Classification (GTDB taxonomy): domain Bacteria; phylum Desulfobacterota; class Desulfobacteria; order Desulfobacterales. The sequence continues at coordinate 7,047 of JAQYWL010000134.1, forward strand.
ATGAAGAATACGACGTTCCAGCTCCTGTTGAATACGAATTTTATTGAGTTTCTGTGACGGCATCATACCCCGCACCTTTCTGTGCCACATCCTTTACAGTATCCAGCATCCATTATAATATATGCTTGGAATTGTAAATGTGACCCGCTGTTATACCCACTGTGAATGGACTTGGACGAACGGTTTTTGTTGTGTCTCGGCACTAAAGTGGTGTACCCTTAAAAACTGAGGTTTATGTATGAAGCACACGAAACCAGCCCTTCCGCGCAAAGGCCCCAAGCGTTGCCCGCGCGGACATATGTATATTTCGTGGTCCCTGGCGGATGATGTCGTTTATTGTTGGGACTGCAACAGGAAGTATTCCATCTCCGAATGTCTCGTGCAACATGTGGATTCCGATGATTCCGTAAAGGAGGTGGCTGACAAATAGGCCGTTTGTCTTTGCCCGAAATCCCCACGACAAGAGTTTACAACAGAATCCATCCCAAAATCTGCCCTGGCACCATCTTATTAGGCCTTTTGTCCTGTCTGCTATCGATATTTTCCCTGTGATTTGCTATTACGAGAACGTCAATCATCAAAAGAGCAGGTCTAAAGGATGTTTGTCGAACTTCAGGGCCAAAAGAGGGCTCAAACCTCAAACTGTGAAACCAACATCAACAAGTATATGGTATATTATTTTCAGCTGGTCGGCTTTACAACCGTTATACCCACAGAACAATAGGGGGTACACGATGGAACTTACGATCGGATCGTCTGTACTGGAGTTGGTACAGGGGGATGTCACCCAGCAGGATACCGAGGCTATCGTCAACGCGGCCAACCGCAGCCTTCTCGGCGGAGGGGGCGTGGATGGGGCAATCCACAGGGCAGCAGGCCCGGAGCTGCTATCCGAATGTAGAACACTCGGGGGCTGTGAAACAGGGGATGCGGTAATTACCCGAGGCTACAGGCTCAAGGCCAAGTACGTTATTCATACGGTGGGGCCTGTCTATCGAGGGTCGAACCCGCGCACAGAGCGGTTGCTTGAAAGCTCCTATAAAAGAAGCATGGAGGTTGCCTTGGCAA
>JAQYWL010000175.1 GCA_030145035.1 Desulfobacteria bacterium
AGAGTAGGGGATGAAAGAGCCCTACATGAAAGGAGTAGCTGAACCATCATGGCCCCGAGCTATGCGTCGATGACCAGTAATGGCATGGCGAAGCGTTAGCAGGGGAAGCGTAGGCCAGCCATTGACCTCCGAAATCACCGTTCCGGGGTGCCGACCTTGTTGGACGATGGGGAAGGCAACACGGTGTATGTCGTTATACAGCGAGACACTCACCGGCCTCGCGGAGTCAAAGACCCTGAGCATGCGTGGACACTCTATGCACGAGAACCGGGAGATCCCGAAAAAACATAGGGGTCACCTACACATTTGACAAAACCGGGTGTCTTAGCGCGAAGAGCAAAGCGCATAGGGCTGACCACAGATGATAGCTCATAGCTGAAAGCTCATAGCCCAGACTGTCGAATTGTTTGATTGGTTTTGTTGGTTTGCTTCGTTGGGTGCGCTGGGAACGTAGATAGCGAAGTTATCAAGACTACGTGCGTCTGCCTCCATCAAATACTTGATCCAGAAATGTTTCTTTGTCCAGGTGTTTTTGCCATTCTCTGTGCCTTCTGACGCTTTCTACCCTTTTCTTTCTCGGCATGTTTATGAATCGGATGGCTTCCATAGGTCCCAATTCCCTAATAAGCGCTTTAATGCCCTTCTTGACCATTAGCTCTTCGTCCATGTATTTTATGGTTCTCACCGTAGCCCCTCCTTTTCACAAAATGCAACAGGATTGCCACACCATACACCTATTTTGTGCTTCAAGCATTTTTTGATAAGTGCATCATCACAACTTACAAATTCTGTACCACATTGTTCAGCAAAAGCAACGTGTGCCGCGTCAGCCACTCCAAATCTCAAATCAGTCAAATCTTCAGCCCTTCTCCTTATGGCAGCCATATCTGCCTTGATTGACTGTCCCTGCGCAGCAAGACGTGCTTGCAGTTCAATTCGCTCAAAACTATCAGAAATCGCTTCTATCTCTTCCCGGTGAACCTGCGAAACCACCAAGCTGTATTGACCAGCTTTTGTTTTTGATATTATCAGATTCACCGCTTCCGTTTCGAGCCTTATTCTCAAAAATGCCTGATCATCAAATGGTCTGCTCAAGGCGCATACGTCGAGGTAAATGCGTTTTGTTCCCTTCTTCATCCAAGGCCTACCGCTGTATTATGTCAATGAGATTGGGGAGTTCCTACCTTGTGACCTTAGTTCATAATAATCAACTATTTGTGCGTCATTGTCAACAAGTTTCTTACCTCTTTCTCAGTGGGCAAAGTGGGCAAAGTTGGGGACACCCTTTAGTCAAGAGGAAAAATGCGGGACGTTGCCACTATTCCACTATTCTTGGAGCAAAGGCCAGAAAATTACCTCTTGTGAATGATGAATGAAACCAGTAATCTAACTTCGTTTGAAACCTTTTAAGAAGAGATTACTCTTCACTTATCTTGAACAAGCCCCTTTGGTAAAGTCTTGGCAACAATTCTTCAATCGCCTTTGCGAATTCCATTGCTTCTTCCAAAGCATCTTGAGCATCCTGTTCGCTGAATTCCTTCTGTCTTTCGTAATCAGCTTCTAATCTTGCCTTCTCTATTCGCTTAAACCATCTGCTATATTTCCTATCTAGTAAGCCTTCCTTTATAAAATGCTGGTTACATAAAACTATAGTGCCACTATGAGATTTAGGACGTAAGTCTTTGGTCAACAGCAGAGCATCAGCCGCGTCTAAAAAAGCATAGTAGGAACGGGAGATTGAATCTCGAAACTTCCCTGCCTTAAAGAGAATATCGGCGGATTCGAGCCGTTCATGACTACTCCGTAAGTATTCTTTAATAAGCCTCTTTAGTTCCTCTACGTTGCGCTGGATTCCCATAAAGTGACTCCGTCTTCGGCTACATTAAGCATAAAATTTGTCTTAAGAGTATTTAGACGATTGAATTCTCTGTAGTCAAAGCAAATAGTAGAAATATAAGGTTGATAACCGTACCTATCCATCAGCTCTAGCTCAATATCAATAATTGCCTCCTCTATCTGGCGATCATTTTTTCTTAAAACTACCAACAAATCGATATCAGAAGTCTTACGATGATCGCCTCTTGCTTTCGAGCCAAAAAGTCTGAGCATAATGACATTATCCTGCAGCCTTTCTACCAGTCTATTTTTAAACTCTTCTAGGATATTTTTCTCTTTCCTGTGTAACATGATTATTTCTCTCTTCCTGTCTTTCTCCAAATTTCTTCTGGCCGCCGAATAGGTAGTGAGTAATGGGGCACGTTGTTTCATGCTTACGTTATTGTCAACTTTACTCCGAGTGCTCTGTTCTTGTCAAGAAGAAATTCACCTTTGTCTATGTTTCTGTAGTGATTGGGGTCAAATCTTTCCCCTTGACAAAAGCCACTCGGATAGAGCAGAGGGCAGATGACAGTCTCCGACGCGCCAAAGCCGCTATGGCGACGGAGCGAGGGCAGATGTCAGAGCTCAGATGACAGACACTTCCGGGACGTTAAGGTAGTTTAAGCCCTGCGATTGAAGAAACCTCGACTCGCGGAAAGACCAATCTAAGCGTAGATGTCTACAAGAGTTCCCTTTTCAAAACGTGTTGTGCGTTTGGCAGGTATAGAACGCCTATCGCCCGCAGCTGCATAAAGATCTCCGTCGTTCTGGGGCACAATTCCTGAACTTTCGTTGAGTCTCCCACGGGACGCGTCATCCTTTCCAATGGAAAGAACGCGAACGTCTTGTCGGGGATTTATATATATAGAGTGGAAGCATAAACTAAGAATTGTGCTGCTAATTCAGCATATTAAATCACAAAGGTGCTTGACTTTTGTTGTAGTATGTGATAGGAACATATACTACATGTTGTACTTCAAACGCTTAAACAGGGTTCCGTTAGCATAAAATTGTCACGCTGGGGGAAGGATTTTACAAAATTGGCCAAAATCATATCCCCCGAAGTGAGGTAAAAAATGTTGAATAGCGCATCTGCCATTTCACCACAAATCCCTTTGATTCACATAGTGGATGAGGATGATCAATTGCTTCTCAATTCCTCCGATGCGGAGTGGTACAGGATACTTCATTATTTCTCGTGGGAGGACTACCGTGAGATAGCTGCCCAGTATTATGATGCTTTGTATCATTTTAACCTTTTAGAGGCACAAAAAAGAGAAGAGAAAGAACTCAATAGAGCCGAAAGTTGGGACGAGTCAAAGGAAGAAGCTATTCAGAGATTTCTCTTTGATCGTCCTACCATAAACAAGTCGGTACCTGTTATTCATGACGAGGAATTTGAAGCTCCTCCTCTTCGAACAGTTAATCCCTCCTCGCTTGCACCAGGAATAGTTCCTGATCGGTTAGGTGGCAAGAAGCCCAAATGCTTCTTTGCTCTTTTCATGGGGTTTCTTGGGGCTACCCTTATGGGTTTTCCACCGGAGCCTGAAATGGTGCATTTACTTCTTACCTCTAATCTTCCTTTTGCACGTGTTTGTGGTTTTGTTCC
>JAQYWL010000401.1 GCA_030145035.1 Desulfobacteria bacterium
ATGTCATAGTTGCAAAGATCCTTGAAGTTTTGCGGCAAAAAGTCGAACCTGGCGCCGATACACTGATACTAGACAAGATTTCCGAGGAACTGGCCCTTGCGAGAAACGCCAGACCTGCTTTTAAGGGATATCGGGGTTATCCGTATAGCCTGTGTACATCCGTTAATCAGCAGGTTGTTCACGGTTTTCCATCCAGGCGTCCCCTTAAGGACGGGGATATACTCAGCATGGATTTTGGTATTTTCTATAATGGTTATTATGGGGATGCGGCCATTACTGTGCCTGTGGGCAAGGTATCGGAGGTTGCGCAGGGACTAATGAAAACCACCAAACAAGCCCTTTTCCTGGGCATTGAACAGGCGGTACCGGGTAAACGGTTGTCTGATATTTCCCATGCTATTCAGAGCCACGCGGAGGCAGCCGGCTTCTCGGTTGTCAGGAAATTTGTAGGACACGGAATAGGAAAGGCCTTGCATGAGGACCCTCAAATACCTAACTATGGTAAGCCGGGTATGGGGATTCGCTTGAAGCCAGGCATGGTGCTGGCTATTGAGCCAATGGTTAATGCTGGCGGCTATGAGGTAAACACCTTAGAGGATGGGTGGACAACAGTAACAAAAGATGGGAGTTTGTCGGCCCATTTTGAGCATACCGTTGCAATTACAGAAGACGGGCCGGTCATTTTGAGTACCACAGACGGCAAAGTATAAATGCCGAAAGAAGAACCGATTGAGTTATAAAATCGCTTCGCGATTTTATATAACGCGGCTACGCCGCTCAAAAAAGGAATCTTACACATTCAAGTTCAACGAGAGGGAAAACATGAAAGTAAGGGCTTCGGTAAAGAAGATATGCAGTAAGTGTAAGATTGTTCGTCGCAAGGGGATTGTTAGAGTCATTTGCGAGAATAAGAGACATAAGCAAAGGCAAGGATAACTCCGCTATTCGTTATCCGTTACTGGTTATTCGTTATTCGGACAACTAATAACGGACAACTAATAACAAATAACAAATAACCAAACTGAGGGGAGGCAACAGATTGGCACGGATTGCAGGCGTTGATTTGCCAAAAAATAAACGGGCCGAGATAGGTTTGACCTATATTTATGGGATTGGGCGCAGCATATCGAGGAAGATATTACGGGAGGCCGGTATAGATTTTGATACAAAGACGGATCAATTAGGAGAAGACCAGGTTACGGCCATCCGCAAAATCATTGATAGTCAGCACAAAGTTGAAGGAGAGCTTCGCACTGAAATCTCTATGAACGTGAAGCGACTGATGGAACTGGGGTGCTACCGTGGTCTCAGACACCGAAAATCACTTCCGGTTCGAGGACAACGAACGAGCACCAACGCCAGGACCCGGAAGGGACCACGTCGCAGTGTTGTGAGAAAGAGAAAGAAATAGGAGGAATATGCGTACATCATGGCAAGGCCATCTCGAAAAAAGAAAGAAAAGAAGCACATCCTAAATGGGATAGCCCATATCCAGTCTACCTTTAATAATACAATCGTGACCATCACTGATCCTGTGGGTAATGTAGTGGCATGGTCCAGCGCGGGGACGCAGGGTTTTAAGGGTTCGCGGAAAAGCACCCCTTTTGCCGCTCAACTGGCGGCGGCGGATGCCGCCAAGAAGGCCATGGAACACGGGATGAGAAATGTTGAGGTCTACGTAAAGGGTCCGGGTGCAGGCCGGGAGGCTGCTTTGCGCGCCCTTCAGGCAGCAGGGTTTAATGTTGTTTTGATCAAAGATGTGACCCCTATTCCGCACAACGGCTGTCGCCCACCCAAGCGGCGCAGGGTGTGAAAGGAGGACTATTTTGGGACGATATATCGGTTCGGTATGCAGGCTGTGCCGACGCGAAGACCTGAAGATGTTTTTAAAGGGAGATCGATGTTATTCCGACAAATGTGCCTTTGACCGCAGAGGGTATGCTCCGGGTCAGCACGGACAGCGGCGACGGCGGAAGTTCTCCGACTACGGCATCCAACTTCGGGAGAAGCAGAAAGTCAAACGTATGTATGGCTTGCTGGAAGGCCAGTTTCGTGGTTTGTTCTACAAAGCGGACCGCGGACGAGGCATAACTGGTACCCGCCTTTTGATTTTTCTTGAACGGCGACTGGACAATGTGGTCTATCGTTTGGGATTTACTGATGCCCGAGCACAGGGCAGGCAGTTAGTACGCCATAATCACTTCATGGTCAATGGCCAAAAAATGAATATTCCGTCTTACCTGGTAAAGGTAGGTGACGTAATAGAGGTGCGGGAAAAGAGTCGAAAGATAGCCGTCATTTCCGATGCTATGGATGCTGTGGTGCGGCGCGGTGTTCCGGCATGGCTTGAACTTTCAAAGGAACAATTCAGGGGAACGGTCAAGGCCTATCCTACCCGGGAAGAATTGACGATGCCGATCCAGGAGCAATTGATAGTGGAACTTTATTCCAAATAATAGTACCCGTTCACGGCTTTTTTTGTTCTTTTCTAAAGTTTGTCATCTTTTATACGAAAACGGAGTATTGGAGTGCTGGAGTATTGGAGTATTGGAGCTTTTCGATTTTCGATTTTGGATCTTGAATCGGCAATCCAAAATCTATTTAATACCCCCCTGGTTCTTATTCTTTTGCGTGTTCCATTACTCCAACACTCCATTACTCCAACACTCCATTACTCCAACACTCCGTGAACGTTTGTAGATAATGAGCACGATAGGCCGGTTCAGAGGCCTATGGGAATACAAAGTAAATCTGGAGAGTAAGCATGTCATCAAATGAGCTCATGTACATGAATTGGCGCGAGCTGATCAAGCCGAAAGGTGTTGAGATTACTGACAGCATGGCGTCCTACGCAAAATTCGTCTGTGAGCCCCTGGAAAGGGGTTTTGGCATTACCATCGGCAATGCGCTCCGTAGAATCCTCCTTTCCTCACTTCACGGGGCTGCCGTTGTCTCAGTAAAGGCAGATAATGTCATGCACGAGTTTACGGCTATACCCGGTGTGCTTGAGGACATGTCCGAGATTGTATTGAATCTCAAAGAAGTCCGCTTGCGAATGTCTGATCTGGGGCCGAGGGTGCTCCGGATCGAAGCCTCTGGAGAATGTGAGATTAAGGCAGGGGACATAATCTCTGACGGTGGTGTTGAGATACTAAACCCGGAGCATCATATTGCAACCCTGTCAAAGGACGCAAAACTGGATATGACCATGACGGCCAAGGCGGGCAAGGGTTATGTGCCAGCCGACATGAACAAAGGAGAAAATGATCCCATTGGTACTATACCGATAGATGCTGTATTCTCACCTATAAAGCGGGTCAACTATGTGGTCGGGAATGCGCGGGTTGGTCAAAGGACCGATTATGATAAACTCACCCTTGAGGTATGGACCGATGGTAGTGTTGTGCCGGAAGATGCTGTGGCATATGCGGCAAAGATACTCAAAGAGCAGATGAACATCTTTATCAACTTTGATGAAGAAGCAGAGCCTGAACCTGAACCTGAAAGAGAGCAAGAGGAGGAAAAGCCCCTTAACGAAAACCTCTATCGGAGTGTTGATGAATTGGAACTTTCGGTTCGCTCTGCCAACTGCCTAAAGAATGCGAACATCCAATATATTGGGGGATTGGTCCTGAAGACCGAGGTCGAGATGCTCAAGACCAAAAATTTTGGTCGGAAATCACTGAATGAAATTAAGGAAGTTCTGGCCGAAATGGGACTGACTCTTGGTATGAAGCTTGAGAACTTTGTGCCACCCGACGAAGAGGCTAAAGAAGGGGAAAGCAGCGATACATGAGACACCAAAAAGCGGGGAAAAAGCTGAACCGCACAGGAAGCCATCGGAATGCCATGTTCCGGAACATGGTAACTTCCCTTTTCGAACATGGCCGGATTCGGACAACGGATGCCAAGGCCAAGGAGTTGAGGCGGTGGGCTGACCGCATGGTTACCCTGGCAAAAAGAGGTGATCTCCATGCGCGACGGCAGGCGCTGGGAGTCATGAGAGACAAGACAGTGGTCCACAAACTCTTTGAAGAAGCGCCGGAGCGTTTCGGCGACAGGGCCGGAGGTTACACCAATGTGACTAAGATAGGAATGCGGCGTGGAGACGCAGCCCCTATTTCATTGGTAGAGCTTGTTGCTCCAAAAGAAAAGAAGGAACGGAAAAAGAAAAAATCGAGGGCGGAGAAGAAGGGGGTCGCCGCTAAGGGCTCAGTCGAAGCTTCTGCCCCACCATGATCAGGGAGCCCTGGATTCCGTTGAGTCTTTTCAGCGTGGCCACCGGGACTCCTCTTCGCCTGGCAATATGGCTTAAAGTATCGCCCGGTTGAACCACGTAATAACGATCAGAAGCCTTCTTCATGCGGCGGGAGGCGATGCGGGTGAGTGGTTTCAAAACAGTAGCCATCTTTGAAGCCATCCCGGATGGGACCTTGATCGTGTAACGCCCGGTAGGCAGATAACAGTCAAGGATCTGCGGATTGAGTTCTTTGAGAACTTTGAAGTCCGTGCCCAGGGCACGGGCAACATCTCTCACATGGAGCGGTACCCGGATTTCGACTGGCACTGTATCGCACTTGATAGTCCTGTAGACCTGATCCTGTGTCAGACTGTATCCATAGCTTTTCGGATTTTCCATGATAATCTTGATAGCCGCGATGCGAAAGATAAATCGCTCGGTCTCTATGGGCAGGTTGAGCCTGTAGTAGTCCGTGACTTTCTGCTCCTTAATTCTATTTTTCAGGCGGGTTTTGCCGCAATTGTACCCGGCCAGTGCTAAGGTCCAGGTGCCGAATATTTCCTTAAGACGCTTAAGGTAGTTAAGAGCTGCCTCAGTGGAATGCTCAAAGCTTAGCCGTTCGTCTACCATGTGGTCCTTGCGAAGGCCATTGCCTTGAGCGGTGCGCGCCATAAACTGCCATGGTCCGATGGCTCCCTCACTGGATCGGATATGCGTGAGAAGAGAACTCTCGGCCACTGCAAGGTACTTCAGGTCTTCAGGCATGCCCGCCTCAGCGAGCTTCTTTTCAATGTGAGGGAAATAGCGTCCGGCCCGCTTTAGCCACAGGAAAACCTGGGCCCGGTCCCAGACAGCTATGGTAAATTCTCGATCCAGCATTTCCCAGACACGGCGGTTTTCAAGTGACATTGGCTCACCGCACAGGCTTACGGATTCAGGAACGGGAAAGTTATCAAAGACCGGATAAGCGTTTTCCTGGGTGGGGAAAGCGAAAGATGGAAGAAGCACCATCATGGAAATGAGAGCCATGAGAGAAGCGGTCACTCGAGAAAACAAGGGTAGTGCACGCATAACGTCCTCAAATCATAAATAAAGGTGCCGCGTGGTTTGGGAAAACGCGACCCCTCTCAAAAGGGTCACTCACCCGGACGAGCCGGAACCAAAAGAAAAATGAATCTATCACGAAAGCACGAAAATACGAAGACACGAAAGTCTTGATGTTTTTAGTTTTCGTGCTTTTAATCTTTCGTGTTTTCGTGATTATCTTTTAAAATCTTCTACCAGAAAAAACACGAATTTCACAATTAAGGAACCAAAAACTTACTATTATCGCAACCACGCCGCTATCATGTAGCGAATTTCGTGCCAGGATTCTACTTTTCACGGGAATCTGAAATGATAATAATATCAGGGCTTTGGATTGCTGCTTGTCGATAGCGAGGGTGGTGACTTGGGCAAGGAGCACATATGGGAATATAGAAAACCGTCAAACTGCTGACAGGGCATACTCAATGTCCCTGGCCTGAGAAACCTATTGATACGACAGACACTCACCAAAGACTCTGCCATGCTCGATTTTGGTAAGCCTGGTTTGAATCACCCGGTGCATCAATTCATCGTTCCCTTCCACAAGCACAGGGATATAGTTTTTAGTTAGGCCCTTGAGGTGTCCTGTGGCTCTGTCCCGCTTTCCTTCAATCAAGACTTCAAATGTTGAACCAATGACCTTTTCGTAAAACTTCATGCGCTTGGTTTCTCCTATGGCGCGCACATGTTGGCATCTCTTTTTGGTTGCTTCCGGCGGCACTAAATCTTGAAAGGCCGCGGCTGGGGTTTGCTTCTGCATGGAAAAGGGGAAAACATGAAGATAAGCAATTGGGAGTCGCTCAATCAGGCGACATGTGTTTTCAAAGGCCCTTTCAGTCTCTCCCGGAAATCCTACCAGCACATCAACACCTATGGCCGCATCAGGCATCACACTGATGATGTGGTGAATCAGGTCTCTGTACGACTTTGAGCTGTAAAGCCGATTCATGCCCTTGAGCACCTCATCATCTCCGCTCTGTAAAGGAATATGGAGATGCGGACAAATACGCTCAGAACTTGCTAACTGTCCAATAAGCTCTTCTGACAATTCGGTAGGTTCGATGGAGCTCAGGCGCAATCGTTTTACCCCTTGGGGGCCGTCGATCAACCGCATGAGTCTGTTAAGCGACGTGGCTGGAGTGAGATCTTGACCGTACCGGCCGATATTGATTCCGCAAATGACGACCTCAGCGTATCCCTGCTCTTTCATGCTCATTGTTCTTTTGATGACAATTTCCGGCGTCAGGGACCGACTCCGCCCGCGTGCATGGGGAATAATGCAGTAGGCACAAAAGGCGTCGCAGCCGTCCTGGATTTTCAGAAAAGGGCGTGTTCGATTTCCAAACCTGGTGACGGGAAGGTCCTGAAACGGGCGGTGAGCTGAGAGATCTTCAACAAGGGTAATTGCAGGCCCTTGCTCCTCGTGACGGCTCACCAGTCGTGCAATCCGGTCTTTGAAGGTATTGCCCACCACATAATGCACGCCCGGCATGGAACTGAAGACTTCGGGGGCTATTTGAGCATAGCAGCTTGTGACCACCACAAGGGCTCCCGGGTGGCTCCGGATGAGCTTTCTTGCGGCCTGCCTGGATTGCATGGCTGCCTTTCCAGTGACCGTGCAGGTATTGATAATACAAAGACTTGCCTTGGAGCCTCTATCTGTCGGTTGCCAACCTTGGTTTACAAGATGCTCGGAAATCGCTTCCGATTCATAGCGGTTAACCTTGCAGCCCAGAGTTGTGATGGTAAAAAATTTCATCTCATTAACACCGTGAACCGTAAATCGGATAACGAATAACGAATTCAGGCGATCCTAATAAATCCCCGTACGGGATAGCAGAGCATCATTTTCTCAAAAGTTCAATGATTATGATAGGGAGGCAGTGCGGCCCGTAGACGGCAAATGCTTGGACCTAAAATAGGGTGCAATGGCTGACCCCACAGGCTTGTCCAAAATCCTATAGCCTTTCGACCCAGTCTGTCACCAGCAGGGGTAGCGAGTAAAGCGGGGACACCAACCCGTTCCAAGGCGCATGATTGGTATCGCTGATACGCAGTTAAGAGTATAGATATCTAAATGAAATCACAAGAGTTTCTGAGGAATGGTGCAGTACAAATACATAGCAGGAAGCATAACCCCCGGCCTGAATACCTGAGCCCAGAGGCGACGGCGAAGCTAGCGTAGCGTCCCTTGGAGCGTTTTATGACTATCACCTGATTCCTCGTACGACTTGACAAGCAAGCAGCTTACCGATCAAGTCATTTTATTAAGGACTTGTCTTTCTTTATGCCATTACCCGTACCTATCCTTTGCCGCTGCTAGCTCATTAG